>PUMS01000221.1 GCA_003551485.1 Phycisphaeraceae bacterium
CCTCGGACAAGCTCGATGAGATGCTCGCCCAGGTCGGCGGCGCGGGGGCGCTGGATTTCGGCCCGCTGCCGGCCAGCACCATCGGCGCGACGATGGTCAACCTCTTCGACCCCGACCCCGCGGGCGCGCAGCGGCTCGATGGCCTGGTGGCCCCGGCCTCGTTCAAGGATGATGTGCTTGGCGGGCTTGAAGCGCCCACGGTCTTCTTCCTCGGCGAGGTCGAGGGCGGCGTGCTGAGGCCGCAGACGACCTTCAACGTGCCCGTGGTGGGCATGGCCGTCAAGCTCAAGGATGAGGCGACGGCCGAGCACATCGACACCATGCTTGGCCGCGCCTTCACGCTCGTGCGCATGGGCATGGCCGCCCAGGGCCTGCCGCCGTTCGAGGCCAGCGAGGGCAGTCGCGACGGGATCGACTACCACGTGCTCGATTTCGGCGATGCGGTGGTGAAAAAGACCGAGCGTGAGGACCTTCGCGGCACGCTGCGCCTCACGATGGGCCGCATCGGCGACTGGTACCTGATCGCCAGCCACGAGGACTTCTTCCGCCAGGCCATCGCCGCGCACGGCCAGCCCGGCCTGTCCCTGGGTGCCCAGAAGGCGCTGCTGCCGGTCGAGGACAAGCGCCGTCCCATCCTCACCAGCGTCTTCCGCGCCCCGTTCCTGGCCGAACATCTCAAGACGTGGCTGACCTGGTGGGAACAGGAGCGTCCCGTGAGCTTCGAGGCCGCCCAGGATGAGCGCCCCGCCGACCCCGAGGCGAAGCTGATCCGCTGCGTCCGCATCGTCGCTGGCGCGCTGGAGCACTATGACACCCTCGGCGCGCAGGTGTGGGCCGGTGAAGGCGAAGAGGCCGACATCGTCCACGCCCGCATCCAGATCCAGCGCCGCTGAGCAGCCAGGGCGCGGTGGTGCCGGCATGGAGGCCGGCAACCACAACCGTGCCGCGGCCCCGACAGCATGCAGGGTGGGTAGAGCGAGGTCTTCCGAGCGATGGCTTCGACAGCGCTCCGCGCTAAACCCACCACCCCCCGCTTTGAGCGCGGTCTGCCCCCCCGGCTCCACAAAGCCGCCTGGAATCGGGGTGGGGGCGGCTCAATCCCTGCTGCCCCAGCGCTGGCCATGTGCAAGGCGCCGGCGCCTGTCGCGGTCGCCAGGCTTTATTCGTGGGTTGACCGCGGAGCGTTGTCGAAGCCGTCGCTCGCAAAGCCTCGCCCTACCCGCCCTACGGCCGACTCCATCCGGGGGCGATTCTCAGAGCGGTGTCTGACGAGGCGGCGCCGCACCCACGAGGATGAAATTGTCGGCGCCGATGCGGCCCCCCCCATATGGAGCGCGGCCGTCCCGGCCGCTCCGGGGTGCGAAGATCGGAATGCGGCCGAGACGGCCGCGCTCCATGCAGCCGCGCCGGGTGTCCACTGGTGGCCAGCCCCCCCAGCTTCTATCACGTACCCGAACGCCACTGGCGGGCGCGGGGCCAGGCAATAGCCTGCCCTCTGCGACGCTTGTCCGATGCTGCCGAGGGCAGGGCGACGTGGTGCGACACCGGTCCGAAGACGCCGCTCGCCCTCCGTCCAAGACAGTTATCGCCGCAATGGCGGCAGTATTTGCCGCTATCGCAGGTGTCGGCCCGACTCGCCGCACCCAACCTACAGGAAAGAGGGCATGTCGCCCGGTGACCCCGGTGATCCACTTGAAAGGAACAACCCATGACCCACCCCGATCGACCTGTCTGGATGTGCCTCGCCGTGGTGTTTGCCGCGATGGCCCCGACGGCCGTGGCCGAGAACGTGTCCATACCCGGTAAACTCGGGCGGCTGGCCGAGACGGTCCGGCCCCCCGCCCGCTTTGCCGACCACACGCCCGAGTTCCACATCGTCGAGAAGGACATCACCTACCACTGGTGGGACGATGGGGCATTGGTCGAGCAGCGCCGGACCATTGCGGTGGTGATGGATGGTGAGTATCCCGTGGCCATGCTCCACCCCACCGGCCGCTTCTTTGGAAGCTATCCGGGCCTGGATACCCGCGACTGGTTCGATGAGCGGTTCAACCCCAACTTCCCGCGCTTCGGCACCGCCATTCCCAACGATGCGCTGGGGCGGGGCGACTCGACCGAGGTCGTCCAGACCGGCCGCGAATTGACCTGGGTCGTCCGCCGCGGGCCGGGCGCCGACGATGCCGAGGCCCACGAGGCCTGGCTTCGCCGCGGCGTGCTGCCAGACGGCGCCGATGAGGACAACGACCGCGGCCTGGCCACCCGCTACACGCTGCGTGTCGACCCGGTGTTCGGTTACGTGGTGGACCGCCACTCGCGCTGGCGGCGGACCGAGCACCCCACCGACCGGCAGGGCAACCGCGTGGCCACGCACAACCCCGGCGCCTGGTACGCCCAGGGCATCACCTCGATCTGGCCTGAGGAGATCAGCTACGCCTATTCCGGCGTGGCCTGGGGGCGAGCCACCGAGTCGGTCAACAGCGCCCGCCGCAACTGGAGCCGGCCGGACGATCCCGAGGCTAAACCTTTCGTCATCTGGTCCAACAACAGCGAGTCGATGTACCGCCGCTTCCATCCGGTGGTGGCGGCGCAGGGGTTCGCGGCCAACCTGCGCGACCGCCGCGGCTGGGGTGTGGCGCTCACCCACGAGCACGATCAGGCCTCACGCTACAACGTCTGCCCGATCTGGGGCGGCTATCACACCCACATGCCGATCAACGCCACGCAGGCCGAGGATGGCGGCTGGGTCGGTGAGGTCCACCAGCGCCTGCTGACGCTGCCGCCGGAGATCGTCGACCACATCATCGACAATGCCCGCCAGGTCAACGACCACGGCCAGGTCATCCTCATCCGCGTCGAGGAGGACTTCGAGGACCAGCCCCTGCCCGCGGGCACCACCGAGCGCGGCTTCCAGCCGCAGGTGGGCAACGTCTCACCGGTGCGGATCAGCGCTGAGCATGCCTACAGCGGCCGGCGCTCGCTCGAGGCCGATGGCGTCGATGCCGAACGGTTCATCAACCACCGCTTCTTCCCCCGCGACCGCGCCCACACCCGTTTCCTGCCCGGCGAACGCTACCGCCTGGAATGCAAGGTCAAGGTCGAGGGCGAGGACACCGAGGCCTTCATCATCCCCACCCCCGCCATGGGCCTGGTCGCGCAGCGCCTGCTCGATGGCGAGGGCGTCGGCACCCACCGCACCGAATCCGTGCGGGCCGCCGACGGCTGGCGGAAGGTCCACGTCGAGTTCACCGGCCAGCCTCACGGCAACCCGATGAACGTGCAGTTCGTGGTCATCGGCGAGGGCAAGGGCTACTTCGATGCCTTTCGCATCTACCGCCTGCCGGCCGAGGCCGGGCAGGAGACCGCCGCAGCGCGAAGCGCAGCGGACCGAGACCGCCGCTGAGGCCGCCCCCGCCGGCGGGCACGATGCGCGAATCCAACGCCGCGTTGACTGTAGGATGTCACACGCGGCGTTCGATGCGAACGGCTTTTTAGTGACTTGAGGAGACCTGCCATGCGTTATCTCTCGATGCGGCTGTCGCCGATCATCGCCGTTGCGTGCATCAGCTTCATGGCGCTGGACGGCGCCGCGGCGGAGCTGAAGCGGATCATTCAGACCGAGGCCGGCGACGGCGGCCTGGTGGTGCTGGTCGAGCCGGCCGAGGCCGACCTGGCGGTGGAACTGGCCCGGGGCGGTGGGCACCTGGTCGTGGCCCTGCACCGCGACGCCCGGCGGGTGAGGGCGCTGGATGAAGCCTTCATCGAGGCCGGTGTGCATCCGGCGGCCGATGCAGTGCTGTGGCATCAACCCGAGACGTTGCCGTTTCGTGACAACGCCGTGAACGTGCTGGTGATCGACCCGGCCGCCACGCCGGGGATCGACCGGGATGAGGTCCGCCGTGTGATCGCGCCCGGCTACGGGCTGGGGCTGGTCAGCGAAGGCGACAACTGGCGGCAGGTTCGCAAGGACCGGCCCGAGGGCATGGACACCTGGCTGGGCTGGTACCGCTGCGGCGGCGGCCACGTGGGCAGCCGCGACACCCTCGTCCAGCCGCCCAACAGCGCCCAGTTCCTGGTCGGGCCGCGCACGGTCCGCGGCAACATCCTGATGACCGAGCAGGTGCTGCTGCACAACTACATCGCACGCGATGCCTTCACGGGCACACTGCGCTGGGCGGGCGATCTGCCCCGTCGGTCGGGCGCGCGCGCTCCGGAGCAGTTCAGCAACATTTCCGATGGCCGCCACCTGCTGGGCATCCAGCACGCGGCGGATGGGGTGATGCCGGTGCTGGACATCCTCACCGGTGAGCCGATCCATGAAGGGGTCGACCTCGGGGCCACCAACTTCACCCAGCGCGAGGGCTTTGCACGCATCAGCCATCACCAGATCTGCACCGATGGGCAGCGGGTCTACTGGGCCGACGGGGCCGGGACCGTGCGCGCGGCGGACATCGCGGGCAGCCGGCGGCTCTGGGAAAAACAGTTCGACGACCCCATCGAGCTGATCGCCACCGACGGCGACATCGTCGCGGTGCTGCTCGTGGAGGACCTCGAATACGCCGGCGAGGGCATACGCATCAATTACAACATCGCCACGCAGATCGTCGGGCTCGACCCGGCCACGGGCCAGGTGCAATGGCGCAGCGATGCCTTCAAGGGCGCCCGCACGCAATTGCTGGCCGTGGGGTTCGGCGCGGTGGTGGCATCCAGCCAGTTGGTCGGGCCCAACCCCGAGCCGCTGGAGGCCACCCGGCCCGGCGGGCTTTGGGACAACGTGCGCCGGCTCAAGCGCGAGCTGTACGACAGCAACCACATGGTGGCCCTGGACGGCCGCACCGGGCAGACGCTGTTCAGCCGCACCGACTTTGCCGACATCGAGACCGTCTATGGCCGGCCGACCCTCGCGCTGCTGCCGGACCCGCAGCGGATCGTCGTCATGGACAACGAGCGCGCCAATCGGTTCGACCTGCGCACGGGCCAGACCATCGGCAGGCCGATCAACACCCACACCGGGACACGGACCCATACCGCGAGCGTGAAGTGGCTGTTCCCTCCCTGGGGCGGTATACGCGCTGAGGATGGCGCCCTGCCGCCCCATCCGCACGCGCGGCTGATCCACCGCGCGCACTACGGCTCCCGCGTCACGCCGGCCAACGGCATGTACCACGACATGCCCTACGCCGCGGCGATCTGCGGTGAGCGGTACGTGGGCACCTCCGCGGCGATGGTCGTGCGGCAGCCCTCGCCGCCGATCCGCGATGACCGGCGGCTGCTCGTCACCGGCACCGCGCGCGGTATCGCCGAGCCCGATGCGGCCGACTGGCCGACGTTCCGCGGCAACTTCGTGCGCACCGCATGGACCGATTCGGATGGCCCCGCGCAGCCGGAGCTGCTGTGGCAGACCCGCCTGCCCATCGCCACCGGGCCCGATGTCGCCCAGCGCATCCAGCGCGCCTGGCGGTTCAACAGCGAACTGCCCGGCCCGATCACGCAGCCGGTGGCCGATGGCCGGCGCATCCTCGTGGCGGTGCCCGATGCCCACCGGCTGGATTGCCTGGGCCTGGCCGACGGCGAGCTGCTGTGGTCCACCCACCTGGGCGGGCGGATCGATGCCCCGCCGACGCTGGCGGGGCAAGTGGCATTCGTCGGCTGTAACGATGGCACGGTCTCGGCCATCGACATCGAGGACGGCTCGGTCATCTGGACGTTCATGGCCGCCCGTCACGGCGACCTGATCATGGCCTTCGATCAGGTCGAGGGCGTGGGCAAGGTGCCATCCTCACCGGTGCTGCTCGATGGCACGCTCTTTGTCGCCGCGGGGCGTCACACGCACCTCGAGGATGGCATCATGCTCTGGGCGCTCGACCCGGCCACCGGGGCGGTGAAGAACCGCGAGCGGCTCGATGAGCGGCTGGGCCGTTGGGATGTTCGCGAGGTGACGCCCCAGCCGGCCCAGCGGCGCGGTCACTACGACCTGACCATCAGCCCGGGGGCAGCGCACCGGCACATCAACGACACGATGCAGGTGGTGGATGGTGAACTGCGGCTGGCCCGCTCGCGCATCGACCCGAGGACGCTTCAGGTGCGGCCCGACGCGCGCGAACACGGCTTCGACCGCTACGCCCCCATCCCCCTCTCCGGCCTCGCCCACCCCGGCGGCCTGGGCTGGATCCGCCCCACCGACCAGTGGGCCGGCTACCGCCACCCCATCCAGTGGGGGCCGCACTTCCGCGATGTCAACCGCCACCACGCCGGCACCATCGTTCGCAGCGACGGCACGCTGGTGGTGCGCTACCAGGCCGGCCGCGGCGTGCAGGGCGGCGTCGTGACCGCCCGCGATGCTTTGGACGTGGTCGACCCCGACGACCAGAGCCGCGAGATCGCCCTCCCGGGCGAGCACGCCCTGCTCCAGGCCGTGGCCGGCGCCGGCGACCGGGTCTACATGGCGGGCGTGAGCGGCCGGGTGCTGTCGCTGATGGTGGCCGACATCGCCAGTGGCGAGGTGACCCTCACCGAGGTGCCCGCCGTCATCCCCTCCGAGCACGGCATCGTTCCCGACGGCATCCCCTACTCGACCCGCACCGA
>PUMS01000048.1 GCA_003551485.1 Phycisphaeraceae bacterium
CGTGCTGGGCCGCTCGATCCGGCCGGCCCAGAGCCGCCCGGCGAGGTTATCCGCGGGACTTCCGGGGGCGGGGGTGGGGGTGGGGGGGGCCATGAGCCAGTCGTAGTGGGAGTGCAGGCCCCAGTGATGGCGCAGAACCACCATCGGCAGCGCGGCGGACGGACCCAGGGGTACCGGGCCGGCCCCGGGCCCCGCCGTGCTCGACTGGGACGGTGATCGCCGAGCGGCCGGGCCGGCCCGCCGGTGCATCGAATCGCCTGATTTGCGGGGCCTGTTCACGGCTTGTCATCCCGTGGCGGGGGGCGTATCTTGCATGTTAGTATGGTGGCATTGCCGCCGGTGGTCGCGGCCTTGCGCCGGCCGCGCCGTCGGCAGTGCCACCCCCAGCCAAGGAGCAGCGGCGATGGGTCGACCAGGGATGTATCCAAACCGGGCAAGCACACTGGCCGTGATGGTATGCGGGTGCCTGGCTGCAGCGCTGCCGGCCACCGGCTGCACCACGCCCAAGCTGCTGGCCGACCGCGCCCAGGGCCAGATGGCCCGCGGCCAGCTCGACGCGGCGGAGAAGACGCTCGAGCGTGCCGAGGAGATGCACCCGGCCTCGTGGCGCACGCAGATGCTGTTCGGCAGGCTCTACCTCAAGCAGGACCGGCCCGCCGAGGCCGAAACCGCCCTTCGCCGCGCTTTGAACCTGCGGCCCACTCACGAGCAGACCGATGACATCCTCGACCTGCTTGCCGAGGCCTACTACCAGCAGGGCGAGGCCTCCGAGCGGGCACTGCGCCGTTTCCTCGATGCCCAACTCCGCGACCGCGGCACCGCCCGCGACTACGCCCGCAAGGGCCGGTTCCTGGCGCGGCTGGGCGATGCCGATGAGGCCATCATCGCCCTGCGCCAGGCCCTGTCCCTCGACCCCACCGGCGATGCCGAAATCCACAAGGCCATGGCCGAGTTCTACCGCGGCATCGGCGATAAGGATGCGGAGTTGAAGTCGCTGCGCCACGCCTACTATCTTGATCCGACTGACCGCAACGTGGCCGACCGCATGCGCGAGCTGAACTTCATCCCCGGCCCCACCGCCGGCCTGCCCCCGCAGCCCCAGTAGGGGGGCGGCCGGCAGTGATGCGACCGGCCATTGCCGGCCGGTGAAACAGCGGCGGGTGGATCGCAGCCACGCCCAGGACGGGCGTACGATGTGTGGGCTCGGCCCCGCTCAGGGGCAAGCCAGGGAGTGAACCATGAACAGCGCGTGGTCCATCGCCTTCATCATCGCCGTCGCCCTCATCGGTGCGCTGGTCTGGCTGCATGGCGAGCGGAGCCGGGTTCTTGCCGAACAACGGCTCGAAGGTGGCACGCGGCTGGTCTACGGCATCGAGATCGATCCCGAAACGGACCAGCGTCCCGATGCGATCGCCAGACGGCTGATCGAGGTGGCGCGCGATGTGCAGGATGATCCGCGTGCGCGATGGGTGCGATGGCGGATGCTCGATGACCAGCGCCTCGAGGTCCGCATTCCCCCGATGCCGGCCGAGGTCGAGCAGCGCCGAAGTGCCTGGCTTGAAGCTCGGAATGCGGCCCTGGCCGGGGACGCTGATGAAGACGAAGCCGATGATCCAGCCCTGGAACTGGCCAGATTGCATCTGATGCAGGTGCTGACGTTCGCGGAGCAAGCCGCCCCCGACGATCCCCAGGGCGGCTCTGTCCGCCAGTTGGCCATCGACAACCTCAAGGCCCGGTTCCCTGCGCACGCAGCCTCGTTCGATGCCGCCGCGCGGGCCTGGCGCGAATATGAACAGGTCCGCAGCCTGGCCGACGACCCTGCGGAACTCACGCGGCCGCTGCGCGGCGGGGGCGGCCTCGCGTTTCGCATCGGGCCGCACATCGATGAAGTGCCCGATGGGGCTCGCCATATCGAGCGGCTCGAGCGGGAGGGGCCTTCCGCTGGTGAACAGGATGATTTCATCTGGCGGGAGGTGGACATCATCGCCACCGGGGCTGGCTTAGCGGATGAAATGGATGCACTCGTCGGCCCCGTGGACGATGAAACATTTGCTGCTTATCAGGAGCGTATCGAGAAGTTGTTCCGGGGACATCACCTGGTTGTCAGGGCGTGGCAAGGCCGCTTCTACATGCTCGTATCCAACCGCCCCGATGAACGACTCACGCCCGCCGAACGTGACTGGCACATCACCCGTGCCCGCCCGATCACCGATCCTTGGGACTTCCCGGCCATCCGCCTGCGCCTGGACCGGGCCGGTGGCCGGCGGATGCAACATCTGTCGGGCGATGGAATCGGCCGCCCTCTGGCCATCCTCATCGATGGCCGGGTCATCACCGCGCCCATCATCCGCGCCCCGCTGAAGCGCAACATAATGGTCTCCCGCAGCTTCGGCTTTTCCGATGCCGAGTTGCAGTATCTGATCCGAAGGGTTCAGATGACGATGGTCCCGGCGCGGCTCAGCGATGAGCCGCAAGGTGTCACCGAGATCGACCCGCGCCCGCACCTGCCCGGCGTTCAGGGTCGCCTGAACCTGGCGATCATCGGCACCTGGGTTCTGTTGGGCGGTCTCATCATCGCGTCGGGGCTTTACATGATCCGAGGGCGATCCGAGGCGCCCGTGAACTCATGACAGCGCCTATCGCTGCAAGTTCCGGCGGCGTGTGTCGCTCTCATCCACACGTGAATGATCCGTTTTCATGACCTTTCCCACCGACCAGATTTGCACCATTCTCTTCGACTACGGCAACACGCTGGTGCCGTTCTCGCACGAAGCGCTGGCGCGGCTGGACAGGGCACTGGAAGCGGCGCTGGTGCATCACTTTGGAAGGGTCGATCGCGAGCAGATGCTGCGAATCCGCGAGGCCGACCGCCTTGCACCCTACCAGGGCGAGCATCGCGAGAACGACCCGGCCGAGGTCACCGCCAACATGGTCCAGCGCCTCTACGGCCGCCGCCCTTCACCGGAGGTGCTCGAGGACCTGCTGCGCGTGCGCTATGAAACCTTCCTGGAGGTGATCGAGCTGCCGGCGGGTGTGGCGCCGCTGCTGGAGCGGCTCGGCCGCCGGTATGCGCTGGGGCTGATCTCCAACTACCCCGACGCCGCCGCCATCCGCCACAGCCTGCGGCGGGTGGGCATCGAGGCTCACTTCGAGGCGGTGGTGATCTCCGCCGAGGTTGGCTACATCAAGCCCCACCCGCGCATCTTCCAGACCGCGGCCGAGCAGATGCGCCTCGATCCGGCCACCACGCTGCTGGTGGGCGACAACTGGCTGGGCGACATCCAGGGCGCCAAACGCTTCGGCATGAAGGCCGCGTGGCTGCGCCAGTACGACCTGGTCGAGGTCTTCCCCACGGGGCCCGAGGACCATCAGCCGGACCTGGTGCTCGAGCACCTGGATGAGTTGGAAGCGCACCTGGTCAACGGCAGATGAGGACGACTCCTGGTTGACCATGATGCAGACATGCACATCGCCGCAGCGCACGCGGCCACCTGCACGAGGATGCCGACATGACCATGCACTTCACACGCCAGGATAACGGGCAATACCTCAGGCCATACCGCACCGACACCCAGCGGCCGCGATGGTTGATGGCGGCGGTGATCGCAATGGGGGCGATCAGTGCGGCGGTGGCGGGCATCAGCGCTGATCCGCCGGTGCCTGCATCCAACAGCGCGGCGGAGGATTCCGAAGCGGCCGCGCCGCCCACACTCGCGGCCGAGGCGCTGCCGCCACTGATCGACCGCGAATCGTTCCGCGTGCATGACATGGCGCTTCTGCCGGACGGGACGATCCTTGCCACCGATGGCCGCGAACACCTGGTGCTGCTGGATGAAACCGGCCGGCGAGCGGGAACGATTCACCTGACGATCAACCGTTACTACAGCGAGTCACCCGTTCGGATCACCGCCGATGGCAGGCGAGCGATGATCGCCGATCAGTGGGTCGACCTCGAACGCAACCGGTTGGACCACGTGCTGCGCATCTCCGAAGCGGTCCGCAGGGGCAACCCTCACCCCGAGCCGCTCGACGTATCCGCCGACACTGCGCATGCACTGGTGCACGTGCGCAGCTTTTCGGCAGCGCAGCACAACACCCTGGCCATCTTCGACACGGAATCGGGCCGGGTCACGCATCGCGTCCACGTGGGCGAGAGTGTAAGCAACGCCGCGTTTGCCGGCCAGGAACAGGTCGTTATCGGTCAGGCGGACGGGGGAATCGTCATTGCCGACTTTGCGGGTCAGATGCAGCGTGAGCTGCATCCAGCAGTCCGTGAGGATCAGCAGCGGCACTGGCATCACTGGCAGTCGGTGCGGTGCGAGCAGCGGCACCACCTGCTGGTCGGGCGCGGTGAGCGGTTCGTGTTGTTCGACATCACGGCGGGTGAGGCGGTCGTCGAACTCGACGGCCTGGAATGCGCCGTGCTGGATGAATCGAATCGTTACCTGATCACGCGGCAATGGCCTGACGACATCAAGGCAACCGAACCCGGGCCCCTGAGGGTGCATCGCATCGCCGATGGCCGGATCATCGCACACCTGACGGGGCCCGGCGGGTCCGAGCAACCCCGGATCAGCGATCTGGAGCACGGCCGGCTTTACACGCTCGGTGCCATGCGGACGATTCGGCCGTGGCGCACCGAGATCGAGGGCGTCACGCTGCATGGAAGCACACTGACCATCACGGTCACCGCCGAGGGCGACGTGCTTGTCGATGGCCGGCCGTTCGCATTCGAGCAGCGCATGGCGCTTGCCATGGCACTCTTTCATCGTGAACGTCGCTTCCCGCAATTGCAGGTCAGGCTCTTCATCGAGCCGCAGGCACCGCCGAGGTTGCTTCGCCTGGTGCGCAACGCCCTGGACGAAGTCGGCATCGATCCGGTGTCGGTTGAAGGACGCTGGGATGACTGAAGGGCCATCGCCATCAGCCTGCGTATCGAGGTGGTGCCCTCCGGGGGTCGAGCAGCGAGTTCACCGGACCGCCGTGTCTGCAACCGGCCCGTGCCCCTCGGCCACAGCACAGCTCGGCAGTCGGAGCCACACGCAGCGCCAGCGCCACTCCCGCCCAAGACGCGACTGTGGTATCGTCACCGCGTGACGGTCGGGGGCGGTGAAGCCCGTCCGTGGGAAACTGGGCACCTTCCGGGGCAGCTTCCGGGGGGCGGGGGGCTTCCGGGGGAGGTTGCGGGGGAGGTTGCGGGGGGCGGGGGCTTCTGGCAATGGGAATGGCCATGCGACGTGTGCATGTGGCACTGGTGCTGATTCTTCTGGCCGCGGCGGCGGTGGCGGTCTTTGAGCGCCGGCCGGCGCTGGAGGATTTCGACCCCCACCGCCACGGCGACTTCGCCGACACGTGGGATCAGCGCATCCACCTGGCCTATTGGGAGAAATGGGGCGCGTTCGAGGGCGAAGCCGCCGCGGCCATGGTCGATGCCTTCAACCGCAGCCAGGATGACATCTTCGTCCACTACATCCAGACCTCGCAGGTCGACCGCAAGGCCCTGCTGGCCACCATGGGCGGTGACCCGCCGGACATCGTGGGTCTGTGGGATGCCAACATCCCGGCCATGGCCGAGGCCGGCGCGCTGATGCCCCTGGATGAACTGATGCAGCAGGCCGGGCTGGATGAGGATCACTACCTGGCCCCCTACCTGCACATGGGCCGGTACGAGGGGCGCATCCATGCCCTGCCGTCGGCCCCGGCTTCGCTGGCGCTTTTCTACAACCGGGCCCACTTCCGCGCCAAGGCCGATGAACTTCGTGCCGCCGGCCTCGACCCCGAGCGCCCGCCGCGCACCATCGAAGAGCTCGACCGCTACGCCGAGGTGCTCACCGAGTTCGATGAGCAGGGCAACCCGAAGGTGATGGGCTTCATGCACACCGATCCGGGCTGGTACCACTACGCATGGGGCTTCTACTTCGGCGGTGAGCTGGTCGATGAGCAGACCGGCCGCATCACCGCCCATCACCCGGCCAACATCGATGCCTACACCTGGATCAAGACCCGGGCCGAGCGCTGGGGCCGCCAGCGGCTTTCGCGCTTCCGTTCGGGCTTTGGCAGCTTCGACTCACCGCAGAACCCGTTCGTCGATGAGAAGGTGTCGATGATCATGCAGGGGGTGTGGTTTCCCAACTTCATCCGCCGCCACCGCCCGCACATGGACTTCGGCGTGGCCCCCCTGCCCGTGGCCGAGGGCGTGCCCGGGCCGCGGTCGATCCTCGAGGCCGACATGCTGGCCATCCCCGCCGGCGCGCGAAACCCCGAGGCCTCCTGGCGGTTTCTCGAATGGGTGCAGCGTGAGGGCCTGCCCATCCTCTGCCGCCTTCAGGGCAAGCACCTGCCACTGGCGGAGGTACCGCTCGGCTTCCGCGAAGGCCATCCCAACAGCGAGGTCGAGCTTTTCGAAGCCTTGGCCCGCTCGCCCCACTCCGTCGCCATGCCGCGGATTCCCGGCTGGTTCGAATACCGCGATGAGTTGGTCCGCGCCTTCGAGCAGATCTGGAACTGGCGCATCCCCGAACACGAGCTTGCCGGCCTCGAAGGCGAAGCGCGGCGGGCGCGCATCGAGCAG
>PUMS01000092.1 GCA_003551485.1 Phycisphaeraceae bacterium
CCCCGCCCCCGCCCGCGCCCCCGGCGCCCACGGCGGCGGCCCCGCCGCGTCCGCCCCGGCCTCCGCCGCGCTCGCCCTCGAGCAGGGCCTCGATCAGGGCCGCCTGGATGGCCCATGCCTGCTCATCGCTGCTGCGGCCGACGGCCTGATCGACCAGGTCCACGGTGATCGGCCCGCCGCCGGCCATGGCCGCCAGCTTGCTGAGTTCGCTGTCCAGCGCCATCAGGTCGCAGCCGCGGCGGCGCACCAGGGCCTCGGCCGCGGCCGGGGCGATGCGGCAGCCGTGGACGGCGCCCGCCCGCTGGCTCACCCATCGCTGGGCCTCGGGCATGTTGACCTGCTCGCACTTGACCTTGGCCCCGATCCTGGCCACCTGCTTGTCGAAGTTGCCCGCCCGCCAGGTGGGGCTTCGAAGCACCAGGCAGCTATCGGCCACCGGCGACCTGGCGTAGCGCTCCAGCGCCTCGCGGTGGCGGCTGACGAAGCCCTCGGCCTCATCGACGATCACGAGGTTGAAGCCCTGGAACATGCTGGCGGTGCGGAGTTGGTCGAGCACCTCGGCCAGCTCGGCCTGACGGCCATCGAACCAGACCGGCTCGACCGGCCCGTGCTCGTGCTGGACCGCCTCGCGAAGCTGCTGGAGGGCCTCGCGCTGCCGCATCTGCTCGGGCCCGTGCAGGATGACGATCCGGCAATGGGCCCCCAGCGCCGCCTCGGTGCTTTTCGTGGATGCTTTCCTGGCCATGGACGGGCCATTGTAGCCGCTGCGCAGCGCCGCTCATCCTCGGCGGGGGCAACCGGCCCTCAGGCGATGTGCAGCAGGCGTTTGAGGATGAAGACGAAGGGGATGACCACGATCAGGTAGGCCACGATCCAGGGTGGCAGCATGAGGGCGGGGATGCCGGGGACGATGCCGAAGAGTTTTAGCTGCCGCAACTGCAACTCGGTGACCAGGTCGTCATCGTGGAACAGGAGCGGCTCGGCGTAGGTGCGTTGGCCGATGGTGATGGGGTGTTCGAGGCGCCGGCCGTGCAGGTCGAGTTCGACGGTCAGAAGCTCGGCGGGGGCGGTGGGGGTGAGCGTCCAGGTGGCCAGGCCGTAGGGCGGGGTCTCCTGCGGGCGAGGCTCGATGCGCTGGACCCAGCCGTCGCTTTCGATGCCGTCGACGGGCACGGCGTGCATCACGTCGCCGGCGGCCGACAGCGGCGTGTAGGCCGCCAGCACCACCGGCTGATCCGGCTGCGGCGGGTGGTACTCCAGGCGGAAGAAGCACCAGGTGGCCAGCATGGCGATGGGCAGGATGGCCACCAGCAGCGGCTTGCCCTCGGCGGCGATGGCGTAGAGGCTGACCATGTTGCGCGTGGCGCGGTGGCGCTTGAGCGCATCGCGGTCGCGGCGCTGCCTGGCTTCGCGGATCAGCTCGCGCAGGCGGCGGCGATCGGCGGCGACCTGCTTGAGCAGCGCCTGGTCGGTCGTCAGCGGGCGGGCGAGCACGAGGATGGCCGCCGTGCCGATCGAGACGGTCAACAGCGCCACGTCCGAGGGCAGGGCCAGGACCCAGCCCAGTAGCGTGTCGAAAACCCCCAGGCAGAGCTGGTTCCACCATTCAAGCATGAATCGCCTCCGCGGTCGGTTGCTTCGAGTTGTTCTCATCGCGGGCCAGGATCGACACCCGGCCCCGGTTGCCATCCACCCGCGCCCGGCAGCCATCGCTCAGCAGCCGCGTGGCATCGGGCAGGACCACGGCGGGGATGCCGAAGTCGCGGGCCACGATCGCGCCGTGCGAGAGCATTCCGCCGCGCTCGACCACCAGCGCTGCGGCGTGTAGGAACAGCGGCGTCCAGCCCGGGTCGGTCGAGGGGCAGACCAGCACGTAGTCCTCGCCCAGGTCGCCGGCGGCGGCCGGATCGTAGACGATGCGCACGGTGCCTTCGCCCACGCCCGAGGCCACGGCGGTGCCGGCAAGCTCATCGCCGCCTTCCACCTCCCTGGCCAGGCCCAGGTCATCCAGGTGCTTAGAGTCGATCAGGTCGGGCATCTGAAGCCGCTGGCAGGCGGCCCAGTCGAGCCGGCGCTGGGCGATGGTGTCATCGAGCTCGGCGCGCTGCGCGGTGTAGCGGGATAGCTCATCCTGGGTCAGGAAATACACCGCCGCGCCCAGTTCCAGCCGCCGGCCGATGGCCGCAAGCACATCGCGAAGCACCTCGTAGCCCATCATCAGGTAGTGCTTGCCTGACTCGCGGTAGGGCAGCAGGGCCTGCGTCCGGGCCACCAGCGGGGCGATGCGCCGGTAGAGACTGCCGGCGCCGTAGCGCGCCAGCGCCTCGGGAAGCCGGCGCTCGGCCTCCTGGCGCTGCTCGACGTTGTGATGGTGCATCGCCTCGGGGTCGTGGCCCACACCCGACCGCAGCCGCTCGATGGTGCGCTTGACGTAGGTCAAGTCCTCGCGCCATCGTGGCACGGAGAGTTCCATCTCGTTGATGGCGCGGTGCCCGTAGCGTTCCATGAACGTCTCAAGCGATTCCTGGCCGTGGGCGATGCGGTCCAGCAGGGCATCCTGCTCGAAGGTGGTGTCGCCCTCGAGGCCGCGGGTGAGCCGGCCCAGCCAGTCGGCGGCCTCCACCTCACCCATGATGAGCTTGAGCAGCGATGCCAGCTCATCGAAGGCCAGGCTGCCGAAGAAGCCGGGGCGCAGCGACTCGGGTGCGAACTCATCCAGTACCTGCCGGCGCCGTGCTTCGAACTCATCGAGCAGCGCCGGCGCATCCAGTCCATCCAGCGACATGTTGCGCTTCTGCCGGACCCACTCGAGAAACGGCGGCAGGACCTTTTCCTCGAAGCGTTCCCTGGCATCGATGGCTCCCCGCTTCATGCGCTTTCGCACGCGGAACATCGCTGCGATGTTGGCAGGAAGCTGCATGAGAAAACGGTTGTCGGCGCGGTGGGGGTCGAACTTCGCCGGCGCCCGGTCGAGCACGCTGCGGTCGGTCTCGAGCTCGGCCTGGTCGTAGCGCAGCGGCATGGCATCGAAGAACATCTCCGGAAGCCGCTCGGGGTCGGCGTAGATGCGGCCGCCGATCAGCTCGAGAAAGCCCTCGCGCTGCGCTGTCGGCGATGGCCGGTAGCCCAGGTCGCGGTAGAGCCGGCCGAAGCCGCCATCGCCGGTCATGAACCGGCGGGTGAGGTCCCAGGTCATCGGTGTGGGGTGGCGCAGCGTCTCACCGAGGTTGTGCGCCACCCAGTTGCGGTGGCGGTTGCCGGCGAGTTCGGCCAGGCGCTTCTTCTCGCGCTCGCGGACGGCCTCGACGTGCTCGAGCACTTCCAGGCCGCGGATGGCCCGGGCCTGGAGCAGGGCGATGTCGCCATTGGCCAGGCCCCACTCGATGTCCACCGGGTGGCCGAAGTGGCGCTCGACCTTCATCGCCAGCTCGTGCAGTGTGCGGATCTGGCCTTCATCGAGGCTGGGCGCATCGGGGGCGCGGTCGATGCGCTCGCCCAGGGCGGCCACAGCATGGCCCTTGTGCCCGATGTGCGACTCGACATCGCCCGGGTCCTCGCGGTGGACCATGAACCGGTCGGGCGTGACGTCACCGGAGACCACCGCCTCGCCCAGGCCGTAGAGCGACTCGATGACCATCCGCTCGCTGCGCGGGTCGTTGGGATCGCGTGTGAAGACGATGCCCGAGACCTGCGAGGGGAACATGGCCTGCACGTTCACCGCCGTGCCGGCGAGATCGTGGATGCCGTGGCGCTGCCGATAGGCGATGGCGCGCGGGTTGAGCCACGAGTCGAACACCGCGCTGATGCAGTTGCCAAGGATTTGCCAGGGATCATCAGGAAACGCGCGGCCGGTGATCCGGCGGTATTGCTGGAGCCTGGCCTCGGCCGCAGCGCGGTCCGAGTCATCTTCATCCTCGGGCTCGAGCGCGGTGGCCTCGCTCTCTCCCAGGCGGTCTACGATGCGGGCGTAGCTGTGCAGGAACTGCATCAGCAGGTGCCAAAAGCGCGGCGTGTCGCCGACCGCATCGGCCAGCGCCGGGTGCAGGCCGCAGTTGAGCAGCGTGTCCATCATGCCCGGCATGCTCGCCGCCGCGCCGCTGCGCACCGACACCAGCAGGGGACGGCGGCCGCGTCCGAAGCGGCGCCCCGTCCGCTGTTCCAGCGCGGCCATCTGCTGCTGCAATTGCGCTTCGAGCCCCTCGGGCCACTGCCGGTCGAGTTCGAAGTAGCGCGCGCAGCACTCGGTGGTAATGGTGAAACCCGGCGGCACGGTCAGCCCCGCGGCGGCCATCGCCCGCAGGCTGGCCCCCTTGCCGCCGAACAGGCCGCTTGCATTCCACCCGGCGGCCTCGCCCGGCGGGGGCTCATCGAACGCGCAAATCCACGTCATCGGCTCGGTCATCATTCACTCCCTGCCCGGACGATCCCCCAGCCGCGAAGCGGCAGGTACAGGTGGCCATCATCGGCGATCATGCCCCCGGCGGTCGGCTCGCCCAGCCAGCTCGTGTCCAGCCACAGCCGCGGCGCTGCATCACGCTCGTGGGGCAGCAGCCGCATGACGCCCTCCTGGGCATGGTAGAAGATGGCCTGGCGGCTGATCAGCGGCGCGGTGCCCGGCAGGGCGCCCGCCGCGCGGTGGACCAACTCCCCATCCTCGGTCGAGAGCACGATCAGCTCACCTTCATCGTTGATCCACGCCATGAAGCGCGTGGTCAACGCCACCTCACCGGCCACGCCCGCCGCGGACATCGCCTCGCGGGCCGCCTCGTGCCCGGATGCCGGCCAGTCGGTCGGCGGCCGGCCATCGAGAATGCTCAATGCCAGCATCCCGCCCTCGGTGCCCAGCCACAGCCGGTCGCGGCGCAGCAGCGGCGCGGCGGTGGGGCGGTGATCCAGATCGCGGCGCCACAGCACCGAACCGCTCTTGCGGTCGAGCACCAGCAGGGTCTTGGGCTCGGTCGTGGCCACCACCACCATCGAGCGGGTGGCCACGGGGCTGTGCTCGATGCGGCCGACCTGCTTTCGCCACAACGTGTGGCCTTCCCGGTCGACCGCCGCGAGCTTGCCTGGCCGGTCCTGGATGAAGATGGCATTGTGATCGGCGATGAACGTGCCCGTGGCATCGGGCTCGACGGGGCGGGTCCAGACCGCTTCGAGCGACTCGAGCTCGACCGAGTGCAGGCGGCGGCCGTCATCGCCCGCAGCGCCATCGACCAGCAGGATGCGCGTGTCCGCGGCGGCGGGGCTGCGATGGACGGGGTTGGCCGTGACGTAGTGACCGTGTTCGGTCAGTGCCCCGCCTTCGAGAATGGTCGAGAGCACGGTCAGGCCCGGCTGGTCGCCCTCGGCCACGGGCACCAGGAGGCGATCTCGCAGGATCGCCGGCGGCGCGGTGGCAAAGGCCCGCTCATCGCCGCCCATCCAGTCGGCGGGGTACTGGGTCTGGAAGTCGCCCACCGCCGGCAGCGGCCATGCCTCGGGGTTGCCCGAAGCGCCCGGCCCGCCGAGGTGGCCCGGCCACAGCGGCACAAGCTCCTCCTCGGAGAAGTGACCGACGCTGAGCAGCCCCTCATCTTCGGTGCCGACAAACAGCCGGCCGCCGGCCACCGCAGGCGAGCTGATCGACCCGGCCAGGCTGCGCGAACCGATGCGGCGCTCCCACACCGGCTCCAGCCGCCGCCGGTCCACGGCGTAGAGCGAGCCGTCCACCGTCACCGCGTACACGTAGCGGTCGGTCACCGCCGGCGAGGCGATGATGGGCGAGTGGGCATTCCACCGGCCGATGCGGCTGCCTTCGGTGCTGATGACGTACAGGTGGCCGTCGCGCGAGCCGGCGTAGATTTCATCATCCTTGACCGCCACAGCGCCGAGCACGGCCCGGGGCAGTTCGTGGCGCCAAAGCACCTCGCGGTTTTCGATGTCCACCGCCCAGACCGCGCCGCGCGGCTCGTAGATGCGGCGGGCCTCGGCGATCTCCTGCTCGCTCGCCCCCGCCTCGCGCATCCGGCCGAGGATCAGGGCACGCAATTCCTCGCCGCTGCGCACGTAATCGGCCACGCCCATGGCGATGTACGCCACCCCATCATGCACCGCCGGCGGCCCGAAGACGGGCATCTCGGTATCAAAGCGGTGAAGCTCCTCGCCGGTGTCGGCATCGAGCAGGCAGATGGCATGGCCGCCGATGCCCAGGCCGAGGATGACCGTGTCGCCGTAGACGGCCAGCGAAGTCTCCGGGTCGAGATAGGGTTCGCCGCCGGGGATGTGCCAGACGAGTTGCGGTTCACCGTTTTCATCGGGTTCGAGCTCGAAGCAGTAGATGCCATCGGTGGCGGCGTTGACATACACCCGGCCGTTGGCGATCACGGGGGTGCACTCGACGTGGCTTTCGGTCTCGTAGGTCCACACGATTTCGCCTTCGTGGCCGGGCCGAAGGTCCATGACCACCACGCGGGCATCATCGGTGTCGTGCAGGCCCTCACCCACAACCAGGTAATCGCCCTGGATCGAAGGCGATGAGAACGTCGGCCGGTAGCCCCTCGGCGCGGCATCCCACACCACCGCGCCGGTGTCGGCATCGAGGCAGTAGATGCGGCCGGAAAGGCCGAAGGGGTTCATGTTGGCCGAACTGATGTAGATGCGGTTGCCCACCACCGCGGGCGAGGCGAAGTAGGCCTCGTGGGCGCCGGCGCGGTGGCTCCAGTTGACGTCGCCGGCGTTGGGCCCTTCCGTGCCCGGCACCGCGCCGGTGCGCAGCAGGTTGCCGCGAAAGAGCGGCCAGTCGGCACCCTCGGCGGCCTCGGCGGCCACCGCGCCACCCGCGGGCATGACCTGGCTGAGGCCCCAGATGCCCGCGCCCACGACCAGGATGAAGCTCAGAAGCGGCACCTTCAGCCGCCAGCACAGTTGAATGCCGGCCCAGATCGCGCGCGGCTTGAGCATCGACACGATCGCGCCCGCCACCGCCACCAGGATCGCCGGCAGCATCACCATCAGCGCCTGAAGCGGCCCGACCAGCACGGGCACCACGCCGAGGCTCGGCAAAGGCTCGAATGTCAACTGAAGCATCGAAAACGCCTCCATGGTGAGCGTTCAACACAATGGCCATGCCGCCCACCTGTCACGGTGGACAATACCACTTCCCCGCCCAGGGTCCGTCCACCCCCACCGCCTCACGGGGCGGGAATGACAAACCGCTGTCGCTCCAGCGCGATGATGCGCCGGCTCTGCTCCGGCTGGCCCGGCACATGCCAGGTGATGTCCAGCGGCCCGCGCGCGGTCTTGCCCAGGTATACCGGCTTGCCCGGCCGCACGATCCGCGAGCCCAGCGACCGCCGGCCCTCGACGGCGCTGATGCGCACCGGGCCCTTGATCCGCTCATCGAGAACCACGGTCACGCCGCGCGGCTCGCCCTCGGTCAGCTCGGTGCTCAGCAGCCAGCCCTCGCCGTCGGCGGTGACCAGGGCCAGGTCCTTGTGACCGTTGCCGGTGAAGTCGGCCACCGTTGCAGCCACCTGGCCGTCCATGGCCGCATCGGTGCCATCGAGCATCGCATCGCCCAGTTCCAGCGAGATCGAGTAGCCGAAGGTGCGGAACCCGCGGTTGAAGTAGACGTGCATGCCCATGTTGTCATACAGCAGCAGGAAGTCGTGGCGGCCGTCGCTGTTGACGTCCAGCGTCCTGACCGCCACCGCGCCGGGCCGGGCGATGTAGGAAGGCTCGCCCGATTCTTCCATCATCTCCTTGAAAACACCGTCGCCCTTGTTGATCAGCATGGCCGTGCCGCGGCGGCCGTTGGCCAGCACGTCCAGCCGGCCGCTGCCATCGAAGTCGCCGACGGCGGTGCTGTTGAGCTCTTCGCCGAGTGCCGTCTCCGCCGCGCGCTGCGCTGCGGCGAAGTTGCCGTCGGCCTTGCCGCGGTAGAGGGCCAGGCCGTCGGCCAGGGGCTGGACGATGTCGTTGATGCCATCGCCGGTGAAATCGCCCACGGCCACGGGACCGGCGGCAACTTCTTGATCCAGCGGTTCGAGTTGAACCGTCTTGAAGCCCTCGTCCCCTTCGGGTGTAAGCACGATCGGGCCGCCCGCAGCGGGGCTGAGCACCAGCCCGCTGCGCGTGGCCCCCGCCGGCGCCCAGACGGCCAGGCCCACGATCCCATCAGGCTCACCATCCAGCGCCACCGCGCGACGGCTGAAGCGCCCATCCTCCCCCTGAAGGTGCAGCTCGAGCGCATCGCCGGTCCACGAGGCGATGTCGAGCCGGCCGTTGCCATCGAAGTCGCCCACCGCGGCGTAGCGCGACCGGCTGCCCAGACCCACCTCGGCGGTGCGGTCCTGCCAGCGGCCGGCGCCGGCGCGCTCGAGCAGGTGATCGCCCTCATCGCTCAGCACCAGCAGCCAGGGCTTATCCCCGCCGCGCAGCTCGACGGCCATCATGCCGCGGACGGTGCCATCGAACTGGCCGAACTCCTCATCGGCCACCCATTCGGCGGCGACGACCACCGGCACCTCGGCGCGCGGGTCGCTGCGGACGTAGTCGACCACGCCGCGCAGCATGCCGTGGCCGCCGGCCCAGACGGTGCTCAGGTCCAGCGGGTCCACCCCCAGCCGCAGCCGGCCTTCCTCCGATGGGTAGAGGCCGAACCAGGTGAGGTTGATGTGGATCACCGCCACCGGCTGGTCGGTCCCCATCGCCTCCTCGAGGGCCGCGGCGGAGAAGTCGCCGGTGAACACCAGTGCGGCGTTGCGTTCGCCCGCGGCCTCGCGCTCGAGCGTGGCGGCGCTGCGCATGTCGAGGCCGGTCGTCTCGATGACCAGCTCGCGCGGCGCTTCGCCCTGCACGGCCTCAGCGCTGAGCACCGTCAGCCGCTGGTCGCCCTGCGACCACTTGCCCACTTCCAGGGCGATGATCGCCTGCGAGCGGCGGACCATGTCGATGGGGGTGAAGTCGGGGTTGATCAGCGCCGTGGCGGGCGCGGTCAGGCCCAGCAGCATGGCCACGGCCAGGGCGGCGGTGGTCAGGGGCATCAGCGGGGATCGGTTGTGTGGCAAGGGGGTTCTCCTTGTGGGGTTGATCGGTCATTCCGTGGCCAGGGCGGCCTCGACTTCGGCGGCCAGCTCGTACACGGCCAACTCGTGGCCGCGCCAGGGTGAGGCCACCAGCCAGTTCCAGTCGCGCTCGCCCAGCAGCAGCCTGGCCAGGTGGGCATCGAGCAGTTCGCGGCAGCGCGCTTCGAGGTCTTTGCCGAGGCGGTCGCGGCCGGCGCTGTCGGCCAGGGCCCTTTCGATCCGGATGCGCGCTTCGGCCAGTTGCCGGCCCTCGCGCAGCATCTGGAATCTTACCGTGGGCACGGCGCCCCGCGTTCCCGGGGCGACGATGCTGCGCGGGTTCTCGCGCATCAGGTTGATGTCCAGCACGTTGTTGGTGCCGAACCGTGCCATCAGCCCGGCGCCGCGGCCGCCGCTGGCGGTGCCATCGAGCGGCCAGTAGTCAAGTCCCACCCGCGCCAGGCCGCGGAAGTTGCCGCGCACGCTGGTGTCCGCCAGCGTCCGCCACGCCGCGGGTGGGGAGTAGGTCAGGATATGTCCGCGCATGGAGGTGGTGCGCAGGAAGGGATTGTTCCAGCCACCGATGATCCCGTTTCGCAGGGGAAAGCGGCTGCGCGGGTTGTCCGGGTAGGTCTTGTAGCCCACGGCCATGCCGCGGATCACGTGCTCGCCGTTGCGCGGGCGGGGGTCGCCGCGGCCGTGGGTGAACAGCGCCCACTCCGCCTCCGGCGCCAACGCCTGGAAGAACTCGACCGTCCGCGACGGGGGCCTCTGATCAGCGCCCACGCCGAGCATGAGTGTCTCTTCGGGCCAGCCTCGGTCGGCGATGCGCTGTTGCAGCCCCTCGATCACCGGCTCCCATAACCGCCTGGAGTCGCCGGTGCCGAAATCATCGTGCGTCCACTCGATCAGTTCACCCCGGCCATCGATCTTCGTCAGCCGCACCTGGTTGCCGGCGCGGCCCGGGCCCCAGACCTTAAGACAGATGATGCGCGGCTGCCCCACGTGCTCGGTCCACATGTCGAGGTAGCGGTCGAAGGCGGAGAAGTCGGGCTCGACCTCGCCCCGGCCGTTGTCGCGGAAGCGGATCATGGCGTGGTCGTTGCCGAAATGCGTGCGGCGGATGGCCGTGATGTACATCACCTGCGACCGCGCCTTGCCCAGCAGCCGCATCGACGGCTCCATCAGTTCAAAGTGTTCATCGGAATACAGCGGCACACCGTAGCGCCGCGCGATGGTGTCCGGGCTCTGCATCAGCGCCAGGTGAGAGGCGTGTTCATCGACGTCGGGGGCGCGCCATTCGGCGACGGTCAGTTCGATGGGCACATCGACGATCCGGCTGTAACGGGTGGCCATGCGCAGCACGCCGCGATATTGCCCCGGCTGGGCATCCTCGGGCACATCGACCGTCACCCACACCGGCTGCGCGGTGGCATCGTCCTGGGGGCGATCCTTGAATATGTCGAAGTAGCCCGTCTTGCGGCCGTCTGACCGCTGCGGCATGTGCGCAAAGTGAACCGCGGGGTTGTCCAGGCCGCCGCGCCCATCGACATGCCGCAGCGGGGATGCCGCCGCGCGAACGCCCGCCTCGCCGAACCCATCGGCACGACTGACGATGACCTGGCCCGATGCCGTACCGTTTCGCGGCGCGATCATGCGGATGGGGCGAAGCTCAGCGCCGGGATCGGCGTAACCGGTCTCGGGCCGGATGACCGTCATCGGATCGGCATTCCAGTGCTGCACCTGCGAGCCCGGCCCGACGTTCGGTTCAACGCCCCGGCCACCCTCAGAACGCAGCTTCGCCTCCAGCAGGGCCGCTTTACTCCAGTGCGCCCGGCCACCGGCGTAGCCTGGCATTTCGGGATACGAGGGCGCGCGATACACGGCGATGGCGACCACGTTGCGCCCGCGCTGAATCTTGTCAGCCGGCAACTCGACCGTGGCGCTGCGGATACGGTCCTGGAGCCTGGATTTGACCTCGGAACCGCCGTTGCCGCGCTCGTGCGGCGGGGGAATGCGGCCGCCGTCGGGCGTGAGGTAGGTCCGGCGCGGATATTGCTCAGCCGGCGTCATCGGCTCGAGGTCACCCTCCGGCATGTGCTCGCGGGCCACCTCTTCACCGTTGAGATGGACCACCACGCCACCGCGGTAGCGCAGGTCGAGTGTCAACGCACCTGCGTTGCGGGGCTGTCCGACCATGAACGCCCCCCGGGTGGCGAGCATCGCCACGGTCCGCTCCTCGCGGAAACCGTGGCCGTCGTCGCCCCGGCCGGAATAGAGCGGCAGCCGCTGCCGCGCCCAGGCCGAATCGTCGAAATCCACCGTCGCCCAGTCCTTCTCCGGTCCCGGCGAGTGCTCGAACAACGCACGGTCGCGGCCGACAGGCTCCAGGTCCTGCCCCTCACCCTCGAGCACCGGTCCGAAGGTCACGAACGTTCGCCACACCGTACGCTCATCAAGCACCACCGTGGCGCGATCGCCGGCCCCGGCCCCGGCCGTCGCCATCGCGGCGGCCATGGCAAACGCCAGGGCGATGGCCGACAGGCCGATTGAAGGGGTCCGCAACGCGTGGGGAGTCGTCAACTTCACTCGAGAAAGCTCCTTCCTTCAACATGGCAGGGAGGGTGGGCCTACTGGCGTGGAAGGCCTGGCTTGCCGCCAGCCTGCCAGTCCACAGCCATCGACAACGCCGGAGCAACGGACGGGCGCTGCGGGATATTGCCTTGACTTGTGGCTGCGACGGGACGTCACTCGTTCACCTCACGTGCGGCACCGCAATCGCCCTTTGGCAGCGCGGGCGAAGGGGCCAGAACAGTGGAGGGCGGGGGTTGGGGGTTCGTGGGGGGCCGCGGCGGCCAGACCAGCGATCACGGCCAGGTAAGGGTGGCCCGATCGGGAACCGCTGCAACCGTCCCGCGGCAGCGGGACCGCAGTTATCTGCAATCCTAACTCACCAACGCCCCGGTGCCACTTTTAATGCAACCGCTGCACCCTGAGTGCTCGGCCGATCGGGCCGCGGGGCGACCGGATCGGTCGTAACTCGGCCCGGAGCGGCCGCCGGGCCGAGCAGCCCTCCTGCTGGCGGCGTAAACTGCCGCTGACCATGGCGATACGCTTCCTCTGCGCCCCCGACAGCTTCAAGGAGTCGCTCTCGGCCTCGCAAGCCGCGGCGGCGATGGCCCGCGGCATCGCAAGGGCCCTGCCCGAGGCCGAGATCAACTGCTGCCCCATCGCCGATGGGGGCGAGGGCACCGTCGAAGCCCTCACCACCGCCACCGGCGGCCGACTGATGCAGAGCACCGTCCAGGGCCCGTTCGGTGAGCCGGTGGCCGCCACCTGGGGCCTGCTTGGCGATGGCCGCACCGCCGTGATCGAGATGGCCGCGGCGAGCGGCCTGGCGCTGGTGCCGCCCGAGAAGCGCAACCCACTGTTGACGCACACCTTCGGAACGGGACAGCTCATCGCCGCCGCCCTGGCCCACGGCGCGGCGGCCATCATCCTCGGTATCGGCGGCAGTGCCACCACCGACGGCGGCTGCGCCATGGCACAGGCCCTGGGTGTGCGATTGCTGAATGAAACCGGGGATGAGATTGTCGAACCCGTTTGCGGCGGCTTGCTTGGCCGTGTCGCCAAGGTCGACACCTGCGGCCTCAACCCGCGCCTGAGCCGGGTTCAGATCACCGTGGCCTGCGACGTGACCAACCCGCTCACCGGCCCCGAAGGCGCGGCCGCCATCTACGGCCCGCAGAAGGGGGCCACGTCCGAGCAGGTTCAACGGCTGGATGAGGGCCTGGCGCACCTGGCCGGCCGGTGGCGGGCCGATCTCGGCCGCGATGTGGCCGACATGCCGGGCGGCGGCGCGGCCGGCGGGCTCGGGGCTGGGCTGGTGGCGTTTCTGGGCGCTGAGCTGAGACCGGGCGTGGACCTGGTGCTCGATGCCGTGGGCTTCGATGACCGCGTGCGCAGGGCCGACTGGTGCCTGACCGGCGAGGGCCGGCTCGACGGCCAGAGCATCCGCGGCAAGGCCTGCATCGGCGTGGCCAGGGCCGCAAGCCGCCACGGCGTGCCGACCTGGGCCCTCGTGGGCAGCACGGGTCCGAGTGTGGAAGAAACGCTCGATGCGGGCCTGGCCGGCTATCGCCTGATCGGTGAGGGGCTCGACCCCGCCGAGTCGGTCCGCCGCGCTGAGCAACTGCTCGAACGCGCCGCCGCCATGCTCGCCGTGGACCTCGCCCGCCGATGATCGTGCGAACGGCACCGGCGGCAGGTGCCCCCGTTGGCTCGTCCACCCGTGCGCAGCACGTGGTGTGTAGCTGGACAGCGCCATTCCCGCTCAAGGGCGCCGAACAGGACCGCAACCGCGCTGCCAGGCAGGCTCGCAAGGTCTTCGCCCAGCGCGATATGGAGGCCATCACAAGCGCTCATGCCCCTTGCGCAGCGAACCGGCAACCGTGACGGGTGCTTGTCCATGCGCCCTGGCGGCTCATCACATCGGCGTGAGCGCACACAGCGTTCCCCGTCGGCCCGCATTGTGCCCTGAACGGGTCTTTGCCACCCCAGATCGACCCCGCGGGGCCCCAAAGCCTTCCCCGGAAACCGGCCGGATGGCCTCGTGCCCCTTCCCGGTATCATCTTCCGGTGTTGTATCGGGCTTCCGCCGAATGGGCCTCGGCGAGGGATTGCACTGTCCAGCTACGCCCTGCATCCCATCAGCGTTATCATGTCGCCACGAAAGCCACCCGACCCCGAACGTGCAAGGAAAAGGAACAACTGATGAGCTCGCAGCATCTCAACGTCAGCGGTGTGTTTCCCCATCTGGCCAGCGTCGGCGACCTCGGTCCGCCGCGGTCGGAGATGGCCATCGCGGCAATGATGCCCTTTGCCGGGCGACTTTGGGCGGTCAACTACGTCTCGCACACCCGGCACACGGGCAGCGGCTGCGTGCTGATGGAGGTCGATGAGCAACTCAACCGCATCGACCGGCCCGAGGGGCGCGGCGTGGATGGCACCTATGCCAACCGCATCATCCATCACCCGACCAACCAGTTGATGATCGGGCCGTTCCTGATCGATGCCCAGCGTCGTGTACGGGTGGTCGAGTCGCTCATCGAGCACCGCCTGGCCGCCTCGATGGAGCACCTGAGCGACCCCGAGAACAAGCTGATGGTGCTGGGCATGGAGGGTGAGTTCTTCGAACTGGACGTGAACACGCTCGAGGTGCGCCAGCTCTTCGACCTGTGCCGGGAGCTGTCGCTGCCCGAGGATGCGCGGCCGCACTTCAAGGCCGCCTTCACCGCCCACGGCCGGGTGATCGTGGCCAACAACAGCTACGACCAGCCCGAGTACCGCGGCGAGCGGGCCGCCGGCCGCCTTGCCGAATGGGATGGCAGGACGTGGACGATCCTGTCCGATGCCTCCTTCTACGAGGTCCACGGCCGCAAGCGGCTCGGAGCCACCATTTACGCCACGGGCTGGGACCGACGCTCGGCGATCCTGATGGCCCTGGTGGGAAATGACAAGGGCCGGTCATGGCAGCGCTACCGCCTGCCCAAGGGCACGGTCAACCTCGAGCACGCCTGGCAGACCGAGTGGCCGCGCATCCGCGAGCTCGAGCACGAGCGCTACCTGATGGACTGCCAGGGCATCTTCTACGAGCTGTCGCCCCACGCCTGGGGCGGACGGGTCCACGGGGTCAAGCCGATCTCGTGTCACCTGTGGATCGTGCCCGACTTCTGCAACTTCCGCGGCATGCTGGTGGTCGGCTCGGACCAGACCACCCCCTCACGCGATGACAACGTATTGGGCGCTGAACCGGAGTCGGGACTGTGGATCGGCAAGACCGATGATCTTTGGCAACTGGGCAAGCCCACCGGCTGGGGCGGGCCGTGGCTGGAGACGCCGGTAAGGGCCGGCGAGCCGAGCGACCCCTACCTGATGACCGGCTTCGAGCACAAGTGCGTGCAGCTTGCCTGCGATGAGGCCGACGGGCCGGTGAAGGTGCGCATCGAGATCGATGCGGTGGGCAACGGCCGCTTCGCCCCCGCCGCGACCGTCGAGGTGCCCGGCGGTGAGTCGGTCCACTGGGTGTTCCCCACCGGTCTCAGCGGTCACTGGGTCCGCTTCACCACCGACCGCGACTGCCGCGCCACAGCGCACCTGACCTACACCTGAGGCCGGTTTCGCGGGCCGCAGGCGGATGGAAACCAGGTGTGGCACCGCCTGAGCCCGGAGAATCTGGCACACCCGTGCCGCCCCGGCCTCTGGCCGCGACCTCTTCCATCGCCGCGGTCTTTTCCTACAATGCGGCGGCTGTGAACGGTGATCGGCGCACATCATGATGGAGGATCTGCCGCAGACCATCGCGGTGCTGGCGGCTGTCGGTGGGGCGATGCTGGCCGTGGGCTGTCTCATGAGCCGGCTGGGTGTGCGTGCGGGCGTGCCGGTGTCGTTTCTGTTCCTGCTGGTGGGGATGCTCTCGGGCTCGGACCTGATCGGGGGCATTCCCTTCGAGCGATACGACCTGGCCTATGGCTTCGGCACGCTGGCACTGGTGGTGATCCTCTACGATGGCGGGCTCAACACCCGCTGGCGCCAGGTCCGGCCGGTGATGGCGCCCTCGGTGCTGCTGGCGACAGTGGGGGTGGCGGGCGTGGCGGGGATGACGACGCTGGGGGCGCGGCTGTTCGGCCTGGACTGGCCCGCCGCGCTGCTGTTCGGCGCGATCGTGTCCTCGACCGACGCCGCGGCGGTGTTCGCCCTGTTTAAGGGCATCCACCTGCGCAAGCGCACCGAGCCGACCATCGAGTTCGAGAGCGGGCTCAACGACCCGATGGCCATCATGCTGGCCACCGCGGCCACCGCCTTCACCATCGAGGGTCAGGTGCCGGGCTGGACGGTGGTGCCGTCGATGGTCGTGCAACTGCTCATCGGGGGCCTGCTGGGCGCGGCGGTGGGGTGGCTGGGCCGTTGGCTGTTTCTCAACGTGCAACTGTCGACTGCGGGGCTGTACCCGGTCTTCTCCGTGGCGGTGGCGCTGGTGGCTTTCGGCGTGCCCTCGATCGCCGGGGGCAGCGGCTTTCTGGCGGCCTACGTGGCCGGCATCGTCATGGGCAACGGCAAGCTGCCCTACCAGGGCAACCTGGTGAAGGTGCATGATGCCTTCGCATGGCTGGCGCACGCGCTGATGTTCCTGCTGCTGGGCTTGCTCGTGTTCCCGCGCGACCTGCCGCCGGTGGCGTTACAGGGGCTGGGCCTGGCGCTGTTCATCGCGCTGGTGTCCCGGCCGGTGGTGATCGCGGCGTTGCTGCTGCCGTTCGGCTACAACTGGCGCGAGATCATGGTCGTGGCGTGGCTGGGGCTTCGCGGCGCGGTGCCGATCATCATCGCCACGATTCCCGTGCTGGCGGCCTGGGGCCGGCCCGAAGCACTGGGCAAGGCGATGGAGGTGTTCAACCTCGTGTTCTTCGTCGTCGTGGTCAGCGCCATCATCCCCGGCTCGACCGTGCGATGGTTCACCCGCAAGCTGAACATGCAGCGGCCGGCGCCGCCCGATCCGATCGCGGCGGTGGACATCACCTCGGCCATGCCCCTGGACGCCAAGCTGGTGGACCTTCGCGTGCATCCGCAGAGCGATGCCGTGGGCCGGCCGCTGCGCGAACTGACCCTGCCGCCTTCGGCGGTGGTGATGCTGCTGGTGCGTGCCGATCACCTGGTGGCCCCGCGCGGCCATACCACGATCGAAGCCGATGACCACGTGTTCATCTTCTGCGACCCGATCGATGAGCACCCCGTCCGCCAGGTCTTCGAGCCGTCGCGCCTCCCCTACGCCCCACGCGTGCAAGCCGCCGCCTCCCGGCCGCAATCCGACCAGGGAACAGAGGCGCCGGCTCACCCATCGCCCGATTCCGACCCCGACCCGTCGCCGCCGGGGCCAGACAGCCCGTCATCTGTGGACGATGATCGCCGTGGCGGCGAGCCCCAAGCGCCGTCACCCGGCCGCGAGCAGCCCCCCACTGGCGACTCGACCGCGCCCGACAACCGCGCAGACTCCGATCGACCCCCACCACCCAGGCCGCAATGACCCCCGCCGGCGCCGGCAACGAGGCCAACTCCACCTCCCGCTTTCGCTCAACGAAGGATCGCCTGCCCCCGTTCATCCATCGCCCACGCCACCGCCCGGTCATCACCCAGTACCTGCTCGAGGGCATCGGCCCTGTCCGCCGGGTCAAACAGGGCGCCCATGAGCCGGGCCGGGGCGCCGGGGGTGAGCGTGGCCAGGGCCGGGTCCAGCCCCATCGCCTTCAACCCCCGCGTGGTGGCCATCGCCAGCAGCAGCGGCGCGGGCGCAGCGTCGCGCTGAAACAGCAGGCGCATCTGCGGCAGGATGCCCAGCGGCTGCGGCTCGCCCGGCGGCTGGCACAGGATCGAATCGGTCCCCAGGCACACGTTCACGCCCGCCGCCAGAAGCCGGCGATAGGGATGGGCCGGCCGCCCCGCCCGCGGGTGGCCGAAGTAGGCGCTCGCCCGCGGGCAGTAGACCACGCTGGCGCGATGCCTTGCCAGCAGGGCGATGTGGTGGTCCTCGATGTAGTTGCAGTGGGCGAGCAACCAGGGCGCCTCGGCCAGGGCCGGCTCCAGCCAGTCAATGGGGTGGCAATGGGGAATCTCGATGGTGCCATCCCAGCGGTCCAGGCGCTTGAGCAGGTCGACCATCGGCCCCTCGCCGCGGGTGGTGAAGGCGATCTCCTCGGGCGTCTCGGCCACGTGACTGCACAGGGCGAAGCGCCCGCGGCGGGCCAGCTTCCCCGCCGCGCGGTAAACCGCCAGCCCCGCCGAGTAGGGCGCATGCGGCGACAGCCCCGCCACCAGGTGCCCTTCGCCCGGCGGGGCGATCGCGGCGGAGAGTTCACCCGCCGCCTGCTCGAGCGCTTCGGCCCGCGGCCGGGCCAGGGCACCGATGCCCATGCACTCGAGGTAATGCACCCCCCCGAGCGTCGAAACCAGCCGCGCCCCCAGCCCCTCCGGCCTCGGGCAGACGTCACCGAGCCAGCCGACACCGCTGCGCTGCGACAGCTCGATGCCGTGCTTCATCGCCGCTTCGATCGCCGTCGGCTCGCGGGGCGACTGCTCGATCACCATTGCCAGCCAGTCAGTGAACGAACCGTCGAACGGCCGGGGGCCGAGGTCGCTGAGCACCAGGTGGGCATGGGCGTTGACCAGGGCGGGCATGAGCAGGATGCCGGGCAGCTCGCAGGGCTCGGCGTCGGGAAACCGCCGTTGCAGCTTTACGGGCGGGCCAGTGGCGGCGATGCACCCCCGGTCGATGGCGACGGCTCCCGGCCGCAGATCGCACCTGGCCGTGTCGCGCACCGCATCGGCGATGAGCAATCTGTCAGGCTCGCTGTGCGGCCGCATGGTAGCCCCTTCTCTGCTTGCCAGCCCGGCGGGGGAATTGCCGCCCCGGTTCCGGGGCGGAGGCCCTCCGCCCCGTTTTGTGTCCCCTTATCCGGCGCTCGCCGCCTGTGCCGATCTCCCCTTCTCCTTGCATTGACGCCACTTGCATCGCGGCACGGCCGACGGCCACGGCCCCTTTCGCCGCGGGTGGCGGATCGGGTATAGTAACCGGCGAATCACGGGATGGATGGATCCCTCCACACACTCGGGCGCCACTTGAAAGGATCGGAGCCATGAACTCGCCCAGCAGAGCAATCGTTACCGTGGTCGTGATGGTCGTGATGACGTCGATCGGCTGTGTCTCGCAGGATGTGGCCGACCAGTTGCGCGAGGACAACCATGCCTTGAGGGCCCAGAACCAGGAGCTTCAGGGGCGGCTGGGGCAGCTCCAGTCGGAACTGGATGCCCTGCGCGACCGACCGCCGCACCAGGACCCGGACCTGCTGGCCGAGCTCGAGCGGCTCCAGCAGGCCAAGGCGCAGCAGCGCTCGGAGTTCGACCAGGCCATGGCCGATGCGCGCCAGCGTATCGAGGAACTGTCGCAGCGGCGTGCCCAGATCGTCGGCGGCCCGCTGCCGCAGGAACTCGATGATGCACTGGAACGCCTCGCCCAGCGCCACCCCGATCTGATGCACTACGACCGCGACCGGGGCATGATCCGCTTCGCCAGCGACCTGACCTTCGACCTGGGCAGCGCCGAGGTGCGGCAACAGGCGGTCGAGGGGCTGAGGCAACTGGCCGGGGTCGTCCGCGACGTCGGTGAAGACTACGAACTGCGCATCGTCGGCCACACCGATGATGTGCCGATGACCAACCCCGACAACGTCCGCCGCTTCGGGGACAACTGGGGCCTGTCGGCGGCGCGCGCCATCGCCGTGATGCGCAAGCTCAAGGAAATGAACATTTCCGAGCCGAAGATGGCGGTGGTCGGCCACGGTGAGCACCGCCCGGCGGTGCCCCACCGCCGCGATGCCCAGGGCCGGCCCGTGGGCACCGAGGCCAACCGGCGGGTGGAGATCTTCCTGGTCTCGGCCAGCTACGATGGCGACGTGGATCGCCCCGCCCAGGCCCAGCCCCAGCGCCGGCGCCAGCCCGCCCCCGCGACGGCCGTACAGGACGATGACGAGGTGATGAAGTAACGCCCCCGGGCCCCCGCGCCCCGGCGGGGGCTCATCAGATGCCACTGCCTGCCTGTAAGCCAGTCCCTTGGGCGTATGGGCCAGGCGCTCGCTGGTGGACCAGCCACCCCACCAGTGGCACCCGTCGCGGCACCCCGCAGCGCGACGGTTGACAGCGGGTTGCCTGGGTCGGAAAATGGACGTTCACTCCTGAAACGAGGTGTCTTATGAAAAGGTGTGCGTTGATGGTTCTGGGTGCTGCGGCTCTTATCTTTGCCGGCATGGGGCAGGCGGGCTGTCAGTCGATGACCTCCCCCTACGCGAGCGAGATGCACACCGTCAGCCAGACGCCGCAGCAGACCTGGGAAACGCGGCGTCGCACCTTCGATCTCAACCGCCGGCAGGCGGCGGAGGAGTTCGAGTCGATCATGCTCTTCGATCGGCCCAAGTACCACTCGGTCCACCCCATGCGCTGAACAGGCCCACGGCCTGACCGAATTGCCATGGCTGATGGCCTCGGCGGCGCGGTTCGGTGTGGCGTGTGGTCGCGGGGCGGTCGCCCTCTCTACTTTCCGATGCAGAAGCTGGCGAAGATGCGGCCGATGACATCATCGGCACTCTGCTGGCCGCCCAGGTTGGCCAGTGCATCGAGCGCGCTGCGCATGCAGCCGGCCACCAGTTCGATCTGCTCGATGCCATCGTCGGGGTCCTGGAGTTGAAGCAGGCTCAGGGCGTGCTGCAACTGCTCGGCGGCGCTGCGCAGTTCATGCTCATGGCGGGGCTGGAGGGTCAGCATCTGCCCGCCGAGGCCAGAGCCCTGCCCGCCCAGGGCACCGACAACGGCGCAGCGCAGATGATCCAGCCCCCGCGCCTGCCCCTGCCCCTGCTCCATGATGCTCACCGCCGGCTGAGCCGGGCTCGAAGGCGGCGGCAGCGGCGGCAGGTCGGCCTTGGTTCGCACACTGACCACCGGGCACCGCGCCGAACCGGCCAGCGCCGACGGGTCCGAACCGCCATCGTTGGCCGGGGGCGGCGGCGCCTGGGCATCATCGACCATCAGCAGCAGGTCCGCCGTGGCGATCGCCCGCCGCGCTGCCGCCTGCACCTGCCTGTCCAACGCGGTGCGGGGCTCATCCAGCCCGGCGAGGTCCACCAGCATCAGCTCGATGTCGCGGCCGGCGCGGTCGGTCAGATGCATCGGCTCGCGGAGAATGTCGCGCGTGGTGCCGGGAATCTCGCTGATGACCGCGCGGCGGTGGCCGAGCAGGGCGTTGAACAGCGTGCTCTTGCCCGTCGAGGGCCGACCGAGAATGACCACCTGCGGCAGTTCCTCGATGCGCGACCACGCGCGGCTGCGCTCCAGCAACTCCTCGATCCGCCTTTGCAGCGGCCCGAGGCTGTCGGCCAGCGCCCCGGCGCTGATGGGAACGACATCCTCCTGATCGACAAAGTCGATCCCCGCCTCGACCAGCGCCAGCAGGTGGGCCAGGCGGTCGACCAGGTCGGTGGCGAGGCGCCCCAGCCGGCCCTCGCGGAGCAGGACGGCGGCCTCGAGTTGGCTGTCGCTGACGGCGGTGATGGTCGCGGCGATGCCCTCGGCGCGGGTCAGGTCCACACGCCCGTTGACAAACGCGCGGAAGGTGAACTCGCCCGGCTCGGCCAGCCGCGCCCCTTCATCCAGCACCCGCCCCAGCACGCGGTCCAGCAGCGCGGGGTTGCCGGGCAGTTGAAGCTCGGCCATGTCCTGCCCGGTGTAGGACCGCGGCGCCTCGAAGCGCGCAAGCAGCATGGGCAACTCGCCGCTTCCAATCGCCATCCGCGCCGGCACCACGCGGCGGGGCGATTCGGGGACGGGGTGGAAGAGGCACGTAAGGATCTTCCGCGTGGCCGGCCCGCTCAGACGGATCAGTCCCCTGGCTGCGCGGCCGGGGGGGGAACTGATGGCGGCGATGGTGTCGGTGGTCGCGGGCATGGCACGGCATCCAGCGGTGAAAACCGTCCGCGGTGAATGGGGAGCTGGATTCGCAGGGCAGAGCACCGGGTGCCACTGGCGGCTTGTCCGCCTCCTGCTCCCCTCTCCCACCGGGAGAGGGGCCGGGGGTGAGGGCAGATTCGGACGATCTCTACGTATCTCCCCTCACCCCGGCCCTCTCCCGGAGGGAGAGGGAGTCGGATTCTCAGGGCAGAGCCCCGGGGTGCCACTGGCGGCTTGCCCGCCAGTGCCGTTCGGGAACCCGAAATGCACTGGTGGCCGGTCTCAGCGCTTTCGCTTCTTACCGCGGCGGGGCGGCGCTTCCAGGCTGGAACCCTTCGACCCGCCACCGCCGCCGGCCTGCTTCTGGCGGGCGGCCATCTCCTTCTGCTTCTGCTCGGCCAGCTTCTGAAGCCGGTCCATGAAGCCGCCTTCCTTGGGCTTGGCCTTGGCAAAGAGCGTGCCGTCCTCTTCCATCCGGCGGATGTTCTTGCGGACGATCATGCCTTCGAGCATCCCGCCGAGGGCCGACACCAGCATGTAGAGCGTCAGCCCGGCCGGGGCCGAGTAGAGAAACAGCGGAAACAGCAGCATCATGAAGCGCATCATCTTCTGCTGCTGGGCCTGCTCGGGTGTGGCCGCCGGCGGGGTGGTGAACTTCGACTGAAGGTAGAAGAAGATGCCCATGAGGATCGGCAGGATGTTGATCCCGGGGCTGATGGGGAAGCCGCACAACGGCGCCGGCACTGGCTCGTCACCCAGGCGGATGAGCATGTCCGGCTCCGACAGGTCGGCCAGGAAGCCCCACTCAGCGTTGCCCAGCAGCGTGCCCAGGTTCTGGAACACGCCGTAGAAGGCCGGCTCGTGGCGCAGCTCAACGGCGAAGTAGAGCATCGCCCACAGCGCGATCCAGATCGGCATCTGAAGGAACATCGGCAGGCAGCCGAGCATGTTCAGCGGGTTGACGCCCTTTTCCTTGAACAGCCGCATCTGCTCCTGCTGGAACTGCTTGGGGTCGTCCTTGTACTTTTCCTTGAGCTTTTTCAGCTCCGGCTGAAGGGCCTGCATCTGCTTGCCCATCTTCGTCATCGTCATCTGGCTCTTCTTCGTGATCGGATGCAGAAGCAACCGCACGGTCAGCACCAGCACGATGATGGCCACGGCCCAGTCGCCGGTCACACTTTCGATCAGCCGCAGAAACGAAAGCAGCCCCCGCGCCAGCCACTGGAAGGTACACCAGGTGCAGCAGCCGATGATCTCGTAGCGCAGCAGGTGGTCCAGCTCGAGCTCGGCATAGGGCGACTGGTTGAAGATCGAGCGCTTGCGCGGGCCGGCGTAGACCTCGATGTCCAGCCGCCGCGAGGCATCGGGACCATCGGTGGGGCCGAGGGTGAACTCTCGACTGGTCAGAAGCAGCATCACCCCCGGATCGAGATCGGGCCGGGCCGGATCGCGCACGATGTCGGCCTCGACGCGAAACAGATCATCCAGCGGCTGCACCGGGTTCTGCCCCTCCTGCACGTCCTCGCGCAGCGGCCGGAAGACGACCAGGGCGAAGTAGCGGTTCAGCGCCGCCACCCAGACGGTGCGATGACGATCGCTGTCCACGAATTCATCGGGATTCTGCGTGTCCAGGACACTGCTGCGGCTGAACCAGCGCGCGTTGTAGATGCGCCGCCGCGCCGGGTCGTACTCCATGTCGAAGTGCGCTGAGGTGAATCGGCGCTGGTCGGGCAGGTAGGACAGTTCCTCATCGAGGTCGGCCTGGCCGTGCTGGCGCCAGCGCACATCCATCTCCCTCGAGGTGAAATTGGTGATCGTCTGCTCGATGTCGACGTGGTAGCGACCGGCCCGCAACACGTAACGGCGCTCGATGCGAAGCATCGGCCGGTGCCGCGTGCTGTGGATGATGATGCTGTAGGTGGCCGAGTGCTCGTTCTCGCTGTGCTGGACCTCTTCGAGCCCCCATTCGGCCACGTCCAGGCCCAGGATGCGCTGGCCGTTGACGTCGACACTGCGCGCGGCGAAGGGCAGTCGCACCTCGTTGCCCACCTCGACCTCGCGCTGGATCAGATAGGGTTCAACACCGTCGATGCGCTGTCGCTCGCGGCTGAGGTGTATCTGGTGCACCGCCGCCCCCCAGTGACTCAGGTTCACACGCAGGCGAAAGGCACTGGTGGGGTCGTCCGAGCCCAGCGTTGCGCCCCGCTGCTGCTCCTGCGGCGCCGCCACCCAGTAGGGCGCCTCGGCCGGCTCCTGCCGATCGGGCGTTTGGCGCTGCGGCTGGGTCTCACCGGGGGCCTCGGGAGCGGGTGTGGGCTCGGCCTGTTGGGCCGGTTCCTCAGCGGCCACGGGCGGCTCGGCGGGGCGGTCGGTTTCGACCTCGCCTTGAGAGGGCTGCTCCTGCTGCTGCGCTGCGGCCGCGGCATGGCGGTCCGTCCCGCCGCGAAGCGCATCGACCAGCCACGCCGAACTGAACACGGCCGCGGCGATGAGGGTGGTGATGGCGATCCAACGTTTCACAGGCGGTCCCTGTGCGGGGTGGGGCGTGGTGTGAGTCGGCATGGTGCGCCGCTGGCGGGGCGGATGCGGG
>PUMS01000027.1 GCA_003551485.1 Phycisphaeraceae bacterium
ATGCGTTCGGAAGGGCGTTCGATCGTGTCCACGTGTGTCAAGGCGCGTTCGATCATGGCCGCAGCCGACTCTCGATCATCGGCATCGAACCGGACCTGCGCCAGCTCCAGGCACGCATCTGCGATAGCCGCTGGCGACGAAGCATCCGGCTCCAACTCATCCAGAATTGCATGGACCGCCTCCATGTCATCAAGCATCCCGTACCCGATGGCAATGTGGGTCCGGGCGAGGACATGGTATCGCTGCTCATCAATGGTCGCGGCAAGTTGCCGGGCTGCCTCGAGCTCACCTTCTCTCGCCCTGGCGCGAACGACGAGCATCTCTACGAATGCAGGATCGAGATCGTCGCGCAACGCCGCTGCTTCACGTGCGCCGCCATGATCGCCGGCCTCGACCTGTGCCTGTGCAATCGCTTCCGCTGATATGTGGGCACGCGATGCTTCATTCCATCCATCGACGGTCGCATAGGCACCCTCGAAATCGCCAATGCCCTTCTGGGCACGAACGGTCCGCCCCAGGTGCCACTGTACGGCATGGGACTCGGCCTGAAGTCGGAGGGAGAAATGGCGCAAGGTGCGATGCGCCAGCTCCTCTTGCCCCCGCTCGTGCAGCATCACTGCGATCGTGATCCCCCGCGGCACTCCCCGCGATAATGCATCACGACCATCGAGAATCAACTCGGCGGCCTCCTCGAGCAGACGCTCTGACACTTTCAACTCTTCCGCCTCTTCCCACAGCTTTGCAAGCGCTTCAAGTTCCGCGATCCTTTGTGAGGTGATCTCGATCTTTCCCACCCGTTCCGAGGCCTTCTCGAGGGCGCGGCGCGCCTTATCACGCTGCCGGGTTTCGATCATCACATGAGCGATCTCCCTGTAGGCTGCGTGCTGATCTTCAGCCGACAACAGGCCGTCCGCCGTCTTCAGGGCCGCTTCGTAAGCCCCCGCCCGTGCCTTTGCAACGGTGATGGGGATGTAGGCGTGATCCTGAAATGCATCGTCGGCGATATACGTAGCGGTAACGATTGCATCCTCGACTTCTCCCGCCTCAGCCTCGGCGACGGCGATTCGCCGATAGACCCTTGAGCGGGCCGATTCGCCTTCGATCGCCTCAGCAGTCTCCTTTGCGATCTTGAATCGCCCTGCCTCCGCCTGCACCTTTGCGATGCGCATCAACCACCCGTCACGCTCGACTTCGTCGGCCACCACCATCACGGCTTCGCGGGCCCCCGCATCGTCACCCGCGCGTGCCCGATACACCGCCACCATATGCTTGTGGTACAGCCGTTGCTCCTCATCGTCGATCTCCGTGGCGGCCGCCTGCGCGCGCTCGAGATAGGCCAGCGCCCGCTCGCGAGCCTGCGGCCCCTCCGCTTTCGTGGGCAGGCGGGCGCCTTCCCCATCCCCACCTGAAGCCTCACCCGCTCCCATGCACGGCACGGCCAGCGCATACACCGCCGCCAGCAGGCCAATCACGCACCGGCACGCCCCATTCATGCTCCAAGCGCCGCTGTTCGTCATGACATCTCCTTTGCGGGCACATCGCTGCCCCGTGGTTTCCTGCCGGGGCCTCCACGTCAGTCGAGACCGCACCCGCCTTCCCCGCTGGCCTTCAACGAGCCGCAGGCAGCGCCGACCAGGATATGGCCGCGCACCTCGGCGGAGTCGGTGTCTGCAAGCCAGGTCTCGACGCTGTCCTCATCGCCCGTCTTCGCATACGCTGCGGCGATCTCCCGGTAAAGATCAAGGCGATCGGATACATCCTCGCGCATATCGGCGGTCACCCGCGAACCGTCCACATCGCCCAACTCCAGTTGTCGCCTGGCCAGCCCAGGGACGTGCCAGGACGCGGCCTCCGTGTAGTTGAGCCGATGCAGTTCATCCCGCGCGCGGCCAAGTATCCGGTCGGCACCGTCCTCATCCCCGGCTTTCCTCAGGAATTCGGCAAGCGTCCAGTATTGCCGGTATCTCCAGTCACCTTCCGGTTCTTCAAGTGAAGCCAGGAACTTCGCGGCCTCTTCAGCCATCGCCTGCGCCGCCGGCACCTTTTCCAGCTCCAGCCATAGCCCTGTCGCGTGCGAGTAGTCGGCCAAGCGCGCCACGGGATCATCGATCCGATCGGCCGCGCTCACCGCCCGATCGATCATTTTGTCGGCCGCAGCATGGTCGCCCGCATCCGCATGAATCCGTGCCGCCTCGGAAAAAACCATTGCCTTGGTGTCCGGCAGGTGCTCTTCATCAACAAGCTCCTCGAGGGCCCTGATTGCGCGCTCGACGTCGTCATGCACCAGGCGACCCACTGTCATGGCGAACCGTGCGCTGAGTGGGAATGCCTCATCCTCGATCCCATCGGCGATCTCTGATGCCGCATCCAGATCGCCGGCCCGCGCCTTCACGTCCGCGATCATCACCTCGACCCAGTGCTCATCGATGTCATCGCGGTCGCGTGCCTGCTGGCGGATACCGGTGAAGTCACCCGCCCGGGCCTGTTTCCGGGCGATGGCAAGCGGCAGGAAATCCTTCGAACCGGCTTCCTCCATCATCTGCGCAGTGGTCCATGCGCCATCAAAGTCACCCATATGCAGTTGCGCTTTATGGAGCTGACGCAGGCGGCTGCTATGGCGCACGCCGGCGAGTTCATCATCGCGGTTGAAGCGCATGTGATGGCGTTGAAGTTGCTCGGCGGCATGAACAAGCATGAGCCCGGCCAGTTCCTCCCGGCCCCGGTCGTGCAACATCTCGGCCAGTTCCGCGGGAACCTCGGCATCGAGGTAGGGCTGGGGGTAACCGAGAATCGTCTTTGCAGCAAGCTCGAGCGCGCGGAGGGATGCCTTCTGGTTGCCCAGCTCATCCCATTGCCGCGCCAGCGCCTTCATGGTCTGGGCCCGGTGGGGCTCACCGGTAATCGCCTTGGCGCGATCCATGGCCCGCTGCATCACCTCCACGGCTTTGGCTTCATCCCCCGCCTCGAACAGCACTCCGCCGATGCCGCGGTATGCCCCGGCCTGGAGACGGGGCCGGAGCAGGCCTTTCACGTTCTCAAGCGCCCTGTCCATCTGCCCGGCCCGCGCCTTCGCCAGTGCGATGTCGACATACGCCTCATCCTGCCAACGATCACTGTCGATGTACGTGGCCGTCACGATCGCCTCATCGATGGCCCCGGCCTCCGCTTCCGCGATCGCGATGTGCTTATACGCCAGGTGCCGTTGCGATGCATCCTCGATGTCGGCGGCGATCCGTTTGGCACCATCGAACGCACCGGCCTCCAGCAGCAACTCAAGAACACGGCGCGACAGCCACAACGACCCAGCCCCGTCACCGACCTCGGCATGTTCTGCAAGGGCCTGGCGTACGCCGGCCCCATCTCCCGCCCTGGCACGGGCCTGCGCCAGCCTCCACAGCAGCGCACGGCGACGCTCTTCATGCTCGATTCGCCCAGCGGCCTGATGGGCACGGTCGAGATACATCAGCGCCCGCTCGCGAGCCCGTTCCGCATCCTCGGCCATGCGTTCACCTGTGTTGGCCCGTACCTCGGTCCCGGGCGGCGCCATCCCGACCAGGATCATCAGGACCACCACACCCCCCGCCAGCGCCGATCCTCGGTCATGCAGTCTCAACCGGCATGGGATGCCCATGTCTGCACCCTTTCTGTTTCTGTTCCCATCATCACGAAAAACCCCCGCCCCCCCCGGAACGCCCCCTCACCACCGCTGCGGCTCAATGGGCAGGTGTTGCTCGAGGATGCGCAGCAACTCCTCGGTGCCGCCGGCGGGGGTGCCCACCAGCACGCCGTGTTCGCCGAGCAGGAGGGTGGGCACGCCGTCATCGACCATCTCGCCACGGGCGCGCTGGTGGCCGCGGATTGCCTGGTTGAGGCGGATGCCGTGCTCGAGCATCTGCTCGAGGCGGGGGCTTTCCAGCGCCGCGCGCACGCGGGCGCGGCCGGCGGCATCGTAGGCCCGCTGCTCGGCCGCATCCAGAGCAGGCGGGCTGTCGCCCTCTGCAAGGAAGGCGTCGAACGGCTCGAAGGCCTCAGGGTTCGACAGCCACACGGCCATGGCGAGCCTCGCGTAGGCGCAGCCCTCGGCGAAGGTGGGCGAATCCACACCGTAGTGCGGGTTGCAGCGCAAGCTCAGGGGGGCGTGAGCGATGGCGATGGCGATCTGCTCGCCGTAGCGCTGCTGTGCGGAATGCAGGCTGTGGTGCAGGTCGCGGCAGTGGGGGCAGGTGTAGTCGGTGAAGAACACCAGCACCTGCGGCGCATCCAGCGGGCCCAGACGCGGAAACTCGTGCAATGGAATCTCCCATTGCTGATCGTCGTTGATGGCGTAGGGCAGGATGCGGTGGGTCGGCGGCTTGAACGCCACCTGGCCGCCGATCAGCACCCCCACCGCCAGGAGGCCGAGCAGCGCCATGCCCATCAGCGGGCGCGGCCGAATCCCGGCGCCGGCCGCAGGCGCATCGGTGGGGGCTTGATCTGGTTCCTGCGCCCCGCCGCGCGCAGCATCATCGGCTTCAACCGCCGCCGCCTGCGGCCCCGGCGGCAGCGGCCGGGCGATGGGAACCAGCAGGAAGATCAGGGCGGCGAGCGCCAGCGCCACACCGTGGATGACCGAGCAGTAGATGCAGTAGGCCTCGATTAGCACCGCCTGGGCGAAGATGAACCACAACGCCGCCCCGGCGGCCATCGTCGCCAGCAGCACCAGCCCCAGCCACGCGCGGCGGCGCCTCGCGGGTACGGCATCGGGCTCGAGGTAGAAAAGCAGCACCAGCATCCCCGCATACACCGCCATCGCCGGGTAGACCACCGCGATGCCCAGCCAGTTCGACCACGGGCTGGCCAGCACCTCACCGCAGCCGGAGCCGGGCCCGCATCCGGCCGGCGGCGGGGAGCCCACCGGCGTGGTGTACGCCAGGTACCCGCTCAGGCCCAGCGCCACCAGCGCCAGCGCCCGCATCAGCCACCGCAGCGGCCGCGCCGGCACCGGCGAGGGGGCCGCAACGGCATCCTTCAATATCCGATCGGAGACTTCACTCATGGCCACCTCCAATGCTACCCTCACACACTCGCCGGTCGCCAGTCGGCGCCACCCGGCAAGGCCCAAAGAGTGCACGACGGCTGTCCCGTGGTGACGCTCCCCTCTGCCCCGAAAAGTCTGCTTCCCTTTGTGGCGTTGTGTGGGGGTTGGGATGAGGGTAGATGCACGCCGGCCCTTCCGATTCGGCCCTCACACCCGGCCCCTTTCCCGCGGCGGGAAGGGGAGCGGGGAATGAATCGCCACCCCGCACCTCAAGTCATTCTTCTCGCCGTGGGTGCGGTGCCGCATCGTGAGATACGGCCGGGCAGCGTGCCGTGCAGAGGCAGCTTCGCCAGTCACCGCACGTCGGTACGCCGGCCATGCGGGCGCAAGGCTCGTTCAACTGATGGGGGCAACCTCGCCGGTGGTGGTCCCGAACATGCGCTCGGCCGCCGACCTGATGGCATTCGCCCCCCTTATCGACCACCTCGCAGGTGAATGCCGTCATCCCTCTCGCCCTTGCCTGCCATCCGGTCGTTGGAACGCCTTTGGCCACACCAGCCGCATCATGCTCACGACGGCCAGCACGAGGGCGAACAACACACCGAGTTCGAGCAAGACACTCACCACTCCTGGGCCGAGGCTTTCTCTTATCAGTTCCCGCACCGGCAGCCAGATGAAGACCACGACGACGACCATGACCGCCACATGAATCAGCAGAGCCATCGAGCGCACTCCTTGATCCGAAGGGCCCCCGCCAAACGCATCGGCTCCAGATTGTACCCCCCAAGCCCCCCGGCCCCCCGGCCCCCCTTCCGCCGCCTTACAGTTCGCCGCGCGCGGCCAGGCCATCGTGGACGCGGGTGATGGCGGCGGCGGTGAGGTCGATGTGGTGGTCCTCCCACTGCTGGTTGATGGCAATGGCGATGCAGCGGCCCAGCACGTCCAGCGTGCGCGGCAGCATGTCGGGGTGGTATTCGATCTCCCGGCGGGCCATGCACCAGGGCCAGCCGCTGGGGTCGCTGGTGCGCTTCTGGAGCACGTAGTCCCAGGCGCGGTAGATGTGGCGGTCGGGAATCTGGCGGTTGTAGATGGTGGCGTTGGGCAGGCCCTCGGCGGCCAGGGCCTCGCTGAAGCGCTGCGCGGCGGCGGCGGTGCGGGCAAAGAGCGCGAAGGTGATGCCGCAGTCGCCGCGGGTGCAGTGAATCGTCTGCTGCTGGAGGTATTCGAGGCCGCGGGTCTTCTCGATCAAGGCGGCCTTGACCGTCCGCGTGCGCTCGAGGATGGCCGACAGGCGGTCAAACTGGGCCAGCCCCAGGGCGGCGCGCAGTTCGCACATGCGGTAGTTCTCACCGGCGAAGCTCGGCCAGGTGGCATCATCGGCCCAGAACTGCATGGCCGAATCGTGCTTGATCGCCGCGCGCTTGTAAACCTGCTCATCGCTGGTGACCAGCACGCCGCCCTCGCC
>PUMS01000020.1 GCA_003551485.1 Phycisphaeraceae bacterium
AGATACAGGCTGATGTGCAGGACTCGATCGGCAAGAGCCAGCACCGCATGTTCCTTCGTGAGCAGATGAAGGCCATCCAGCGCGAACTGGGCGAGGAGGATGACCCCAACGTCGCCACCCTTTCCGAGTTGCGACAGCGCATCGAAGCCGCCCAGCCGCCCGAGGCGGTCATGAAGGAGGTCGAGCGCGACCTGAACCGCCTCGAGGCCATCCACCCGGCCAGCCCCGAGTATTCGGTCATCCTCAGCTACCTCGAGCTGGTCGCCGAGCTTCCCTGGAACAACGCCAGCGAGGAGAACCTCGACCTCAAGCACGCGCGCAAGGTGCTCGATCGCGACCATTTCGACCTCGAGAAGGTCAAACGCCGTCTCATCGAGTACCTGGCCGTGCGAAAGCTCAACCCCGAGGGCCGCGGCCCGATCCTCTGCCTGGTGGGGCCCGCGGGTGTGGGCAAGACCAGCCTGGGCCAGTCGGTGGCCGATGCCCTGGGCCGGCGGTTTGCCCGGCTTTCGCTGGGCGGCATCCGCGATGAGGCCGAGGTCCGCGGCCACCGGCGAACCTACATCGGCGCCATGCCCGGCCGCATCATCCAGGAAATCCGCCGCGCCGGGACAAACAACCCGGTGATGATGCTCGATGAGATCGACAAGCTCGGCTCGGATTTCCGCGGCGACCCGGCCTCGGCCATGCTCGAGGTGCTCGACCCGCGCCAGAACCATGCCTTCGTCGACCGCTACCTGGATGTGGCCTTCGACCTCTCCCGCGTGCTGTTCATCGCCACGGCCAACTACATGGGCACCGTTCCGCCCGCCCTGGCCGACCGCATGGAGGTGATCGACATTCCCGGCTACACCGACCACGACAAGCTCCAGATCGCCCGGCGCTACCTCGTGCCCCGCCAGCTCAAGGAAAACGGGCTCAAACGAAGCCGGTGCCGGTGGCGCGCCCCGGCCATCCGCAAGGTGATCGACGACTACACCCGCGAGGCGGGCGTTCGCGAGCTCGAGCGCCGCATCGGCGCGGTGTGCCGGCACGTGGCTGCGCAGGTCGCCGAGCTGTCCTCAAGCTCGAAGAAGACCTGGACGGTCGATGACAAGCTGGTGACCGAGGCGCTGGGCCCCGAGGCCTACTTCCGTGAGGTGGATGTGCGCACGCGCACGCCCGGCGTCGTCTGCGCCCTGGCCTACACGCCCACGGGGGGTGAGGTTCTGTTCATCGAAGCCACCGCCTACCCCGGCAAGGGCCGCGTGCAGCTCACGGGCAAGCTCGGTGAGATCATGAAGGAATCGGCCGATGCAGCGCTGTCGCTGTTCAAGACCTTCGCCGCGCGCTACGGCGTGGATGTCAAGACACTGGGCGAGCGCGACCTGCACATCCACGTGCCCGCCGGCGCGGTGCCCAAGGATGGCCCAAGCGCCGGTGTGGGCATGTACAGCGCCATCGCCTCGCTGCTGCTGAATGTGCCGCTTCGCCCGCGCATCGCCATGACCGGTGAGCTGACGCTGCGCGGCCTGGTGCTGCCGGTGGGCGGGATCAAGGAAAAGACGCTGGCCGCCTCGCGCGCCGGCATCCGCACCGTCATCCTGCCGGAGAAGAACCGCCGCGACCTGCCCGAGGTCGATCCCAAGGTGCGAAAGACGCTGCAATTCGAGTTCGTCGAGCACATCGACCAGGTGCTCGAGACCGCCCTGGGCCCGCGCAAACTCCAGAAGGCCATCACCACCAACGGCGACCGCACCGCCGCCAAGCGGAAGAAATCGGCCCGAAAGAAAAAGCTCCCGGCCACCGCCGCGACACCCGCCCCGCAGGGCTGATGCCCGATGCCCCGCGGCACCCGGGGTTGAAGGATGCGGGCGGCATCGATGAAGGACACGATGCCGTCGCCGCGCGGCCGCTCACCAGTGCCCCCCGCCGCCTCACCACCCACCGTGCAAGGGCCATCGCCATGAAACCGCAAACCCGCCTCAGCCGACCACTCAGCTCCATCTGCCTCATCGCCATGTTCTGCCTGACCGCCGCCGGCGGCGGCGCCGCCTGCGGGCCGATCACGCTCACACTCGGGGCGGCACCCGGCGACCAGGACCTGAGCGAAACCCAGGTCCAGCCCGCCGAGCGGCGAACCCGCGACAAGGTCGCCATTATCGACGTCTCGGGCCTGCTGCTCAACGCCGCCCCGCGGGGCCTGCTCTATCGCGGTGAGCACCCCGCCGCGGCCCTGCACGAGCGGCTCGAACGCGCCCGCACCGACCGGAACGTGCGGGCCGTGGTCCTGCGCATCAACAGCCCCGGCGGCACCGTCACCGCCAGCGACGTGATGTATCGCGAGGTCGAACGGTTCCGCCAGCGCTCGGAAAAGCCCGTGGTCGTGCTGATGGAAGATGTCGCCGCCAGCGGGGCCTACTACCTGGCCTGCGCGGCCGACCACATCGTCGCCCACCCCACCAGCGTCACCGGCAGCATCGGAGTGATCGTGCAGACGGTGAGCCTCAAGCCCGCGCTCGACCGCATCGGCATCCAGGCCACCACCTTCCGCTCCGGTGAAGGCAAGGATGCAGGCTCGCCCCTCTCGGACATGACCGAGCAGCATCGCCAGATCATCCAGTCGATGGTCGATGACTTCTACGACCGCTTCGTCGAGCGCGTGCGCGATGCGCGGCCGGGGATCGCCGCCGAGCATTTCGACGAGGTCACCGATGGCCGGGTGATGACCGGCCAGCGTGCACTGGAACTCGGCCTGGTCGATGAAGTGGGCGATCTGGAAACCGCCTGGCAGCGGGCCAGGAAGCTGGCGGCCATCGACCATGCCCACCTCGTGCTCTACCACCGCGCCGGCCAACGCATCGCCGCCCCCTACATGACCCCCGGAAGCCCCGCCCCCGGAAACCCCGGAAGTGCCGCCCCCGCAAGTCCCACCAGCGGTGATGGCCCGGGCACGATCCAGATCAACCTCGCCCAGATCAACCTCAGTTCCGACCTGCCCCACGGCGGCGTGACCTTCTACTACCTCTGGCATCCCCCCGACTGAACGGGCCCGCCCCACGCCCCCCTGGCACATCGGCGAACCGTCGGGTGCCACTGGCGCGTTGTCACCGTTCACGGCCGGCGAGGGGGCAGAGCGGGTAGGGCCGGGGCCAAGTACCCATGCGCAGAGCCGATGTCGGTTATGTCAGACCCGGATGCCCATTTCGGCCGTGCGGGGGTCAACCGTGCGCACCGCAGCAGTAGTGCTGCGGCCCGCGTCAGGCAACGCGGCGGCGGCGGCCCAGCAGCAGCAGCGCGGCGGGTGCGAGCAGGGCGAGGGTGGACGGCTCTGGGACCAGCAGCGCGTTGGAGCCGGTCACGCCCGTCAGGTCGCGGCCGTAGTTGCTCAGCAACATGCTCAAATCGCGAAGCGTCACCATGCCATCGGCATCGAAATCGCCATCGATCCACCGTTTGCCCGGCCCCGTGCCCAGGTTGGCCAGGACGGTGGCCAGGTCACTGGACAGAACCGCCCCGTCGCGGTTGGCATCGCCCATCAGGTGGGGCACCACCACGTAGTACATGTCATCGCCCCCCTGGCGCGCATCCTGGTAGGCACCGGGCAGGATGATCGTTTCTCCGGCACCGCCGAGGCCCGCCAGCATCGCATAGCGGTCCTCACCCAGCGCCAGGCCCACACCCAGGCCGCCGGTGCCGCCTGTCGCAGTGAAGACCGTCCAGTGCTCGCGATGAGAGAAGTCGGGTGCAATGACCGCGAGGAAGACCTCCCCGCCGCCGTAGGGGGCCACCGGCTCTCCACCCACGGATTGGTCGAGCCGGTCGCGGATGTGGGCGGTGGTCTCGCCGGTGAGGAAGATGCGGCCGTGCTCATCGGCCTCGATGCCCCGAGTCCGCAGGGTATTGCCATCGTTGTTGGTCAGCCGGGCAAAGAGCCACTGGAGCATGTCCAACTCGCCCGTGGCCGGGTCGAAGCGGCCGAAGACGGTCTTGGCCTCGGCACGGGTCTGCCAGGGGTGGGAATACTTGTCGGTGATGATCCACTCATCGCTGGTCAGCCGCCTGTCCACGATCTGCGGGTCCCAGGCGAAGGTGGTGTTGCCGCCGTGGGCCTCACCGGCGAAGTAGAGCATCCCATCGCCGCCGATGCTGATGCGGTAGCCGCGGGTGTCGGCCACATCAGGGTTCTGCTCGTTGCGCAGCGTCGAGCCGGGCCAGTCGTAGTTGATCCACTCGGCGGCACCGGTGACGTTATTGATGTCGAAGGCGCGGATGAAGTTGACCTGTGCCGGTTCCTGACCGGTCCAGGTGTTGTTATACCCGGTGACGAAGACCAGGCCGGTGCGGTCGTCCACGGCGATGTCCTCGACAAAGTTGTCACCGAAGTTGCGCTGGCCCAGCAGCGTACCGTCGGGGTTGTAGAGGCGAAGCTGCTTGTTGGCCCCAAGCGCTGCGACGGTGCCATCCTGGCCCACGTTGATGCGTCGCACCTCGCTGAACGGGTCGCTCCACATCACCGAATCACCCTGCGGGTTAAGCATCACCGTGCCCACGCCGCCGGCGGCCACCGCCAGCGAGCCGGTGGGGGCCACGGCCACGTCGTGGATCATGTCGCCCATCCGCGTCACGCCCAGGGGGCTGGTGCCGGTTTCATCGAAACGAAGCAGCGCTCCGGTGCCACCGCCGAACAGGTTCACCGGGGCCAGGCCGCCGGGGTTGTAGTCCACAAGCCGGCCGCCGATGAAGAGGCTGTTATCGGCGCCGAAGACGATGCCGCCGCCGGCATCATCCTGCGACCCGCCGAGATAGCTGGTGCTGATCGCCGGCAGGTCATTAAACAGGGCCCCCGCGGTGGGCGCGGTCGCCGGCCCGAGCCCCACCATGCACACCACGGCCCCCAGCACGAGCCACCCGAGGCCACCCGCCCGGCCGCACCGCACACGTCGCATCCGCTTCGCTTCTGCTTCGATCGTCCGCATGGCTGTGATCTCCTGTTCTGTCCGGGCCGCGCCGCGCGGCCGATCGGCCTCGCATCGCCTCCTTCCGCCCCCGATCGCCGGGCCACCCTGGCACGGCACACCAACGGCGGCGGGAAGGCTGCACGCGGTCGATTATACCAGAATCTCCCCGGCAACCCGGAGGCAAAGCCGGTGAGCCGCGGCGGACGCATGTAACACAGAGGGTGGCATGGTCAGCGTGTTCAAGGCCAGCTTCGGTCGCCCTTCCAGACGCGAGCAGGCCACCCGGAGGCCGATCAAATGCTTCCGGGCCGCCCTACGCGATTCCCGCCTCCTGTCGGCCACGGCTACGGTTGCGGCGATGGGCCGTAGATCGAGCGGAAGTAGCGCCAGTCGGGACAGCCGGTGGCGGAGGCGTTGAAGGAGCGGATCAGCGCGGTCTCGGGGTTCTCGTAAACGTAGTAGCGGGCGCTGGCGTCGGCGTAGCTGTGGACGTTGCCGTCGGGGTGGAAGTTGGCCGGCCAGTCGATCCAGCTTTCGACATCGGTGCGCATGACCCATGAGTTGACGTTGCGGCCGCGCGGGTCGTCTTCCTCGAGAAACACCAGCGTGCGCGAGGGCCGGTCGATCTGGTCCATCCGCTGGCGTTCACCGGGGCCGGCGAAGTGGCTGATCGAGTAGCTGCGGACGTAGGTCTCGCGCGGCTCGGCGGGGCAGAGGTAGACCTCAACGTCCCCGGCGTAGTTGAAAAACGTCTGGCCCATGAGCCCCTGCAACTGTGCAGCGCGGCCGCGGTTTTCGTGGTCGTTGCCCACCCAGTCCCACTCCCCGCCGGTGTGGGGCCGCACCAGCCGGCCGCGGTGGTCGGCAGCGTAGTTTTCCCAGGCAATGGTCAACTGACGCACGTTGGACATGCACGGCACCCGCTGCGCGGTGGCCTGCACCACCCCCAGCGCCGCCAGCAGCAGGCTCAGCAGCAGAGCGATGATCGAGATCACCACCAGCAGTTCGATGAGGGTAAACCCACCGCGAAACGCCCCCGCCCCGGCAATGCCCTGGCCGCGTGACCACACCGTCATGATTCGACTCCTCGCCTCAGGCCCGCTGAAACCCGCCAACCGCGCTGCGGGGCGTCCGGGTCACCAGCCCCGCCCGTACGGCTGATCGCCGGCACGATGCCGGCCGGCCAGATCAAGGTATTCTACCACAGCAGATGAGCAGATGAAAGGCGGCAACGCACATGGGAAATGATGCATGGCACGGAACTTACCTGAACGTCGCCCCGCTGGGGGCTCGGCCTGCGCCTTCCCCTCCGCTCCACCGGCTGCGGCCCCGGCCCGTGGCTTGCCCCCTCACACCTCCAATGACAAAATAACCGTGACATTTCTATTGAGCGCTCGCACGGGTGGTGGCCGTGTTGACACCGCCGCCATTCACAGGTAATTGAGCAGGTTCGATTCCGGGACGCCGCCGCTACCCTCCCCCCCCCCCCA
>PUMS01000435.1 GCA_003551485.1 Phycisphaeraceae bacterium
AGATCAGGTCTGACAGCCGGTGCGACTGCTCGACGATGTGCTCGGCGGCCCTGAACTTTTCCGAGCCCGGCTCCAGGCCGCGAACCAGCAACTGGGCGCGGCCGGAGATGGTCGTCAGCGGGTTGTTCATCTCGTGGGCAGCGCCGGCGGCCATCTCGCCCAGCCGCGCCATCGACTCGCGCTGAAGCAGCCGGTCCTGCGTCTCGGCCAGGGCGCGGTTGGCCTCGGCAAGCTGTTCGCCCAGCCGGCGGGCGCCGTCGTGCTGGTTGGCCGCGGCGATCGCCGTGCCCCAGGTGGTCGACAGCGCCTGAAGCTGGCGCCACTGCGGCAGGTGGGCCCGGTCGTGCAGCAGCAGGCCCGCCACGCCCCAGCCGCAGGTCAGCGGCAGCAGGCGTATCTCGCGAAGGTCCGGCGCCTCGACCAGGTAGTCGGCCACCCACGGCAGGATGCCCATCATGTTCAACGACAGCGGCTGGCTGGCATCCAGGCCGGCCAGGTCGGGAAAGTGCGGCGGGGCATCGACCCACTGCTGGTGGGTGGCGCGGCCTTCGCCATCGTACTGCACCACCAGCCACGGCTGGCCCGAACCGCCGTGGTAGAGCAGGGCATAGTAGCCTTCACCGAACAGGCCGTTGGCGCTCTGCGCGACCAGGCTCATCACGTCCATGACGCTGCGGCCGGGCGACTGCATCTGGTGGAAATGGGTGATGGCATCGAGCACCTTGGCCTGACGCGCCTCGTGGCGGCAGCGGACTTCCAGGGCCGTGTTGAGCCGGCCGAGCATCCGGTTGGCGTGCTGGATCGACTCCATGAACAGCGCCGCCGAGGGCTGGTCCTCGAGCCCCAGGGCACGGCTGCGCTGCTCGACCTGTTCGCGCAGCGGCTGGGCGATGCCGTGCACGCGCTGCGGGTCCAGGTCGATGCAACGCGCCAGCTCATCCACGCCGCGCTTGAAGCTGTAGTTGCCCGAAAAGCCGATGTGCTGCTTGCGCACGAACAGGTCGGCCAGGCTCACCAGGCCGACCATCCGCTTGTGATGCAGTTCCGGCAGCATGTCGTAGGTCGAGCCGTGCAGCCAGATGCAGTCCTGAATCTGGTGGGAAAGCTGCCACTGCTCGGCCAGGCGTTTGCCCGCGGTGTGGTGGTCCACGCCCAGGATGCGGCGCTCGTATTCGGCGATGGCGCCCTGGTTGATCTCGACCAGCTCGACCACGCGCTGATAGGCCTTGGGCAGCACGTGGTCCAGCGCCAGCTTGCCCAGGTCGTGCAGCAGGCCGCAGACGAAGGCCTCGGCGGGCACCAGGTCCCTGTGCTCGGGATGGCGCTGGGCGATCAGTTCCGCGGCGATACCCACCGCCAGGCAGTGGCGCCAGAAGCCGCAGCGATCGAAGACCACCGGCTCGTGGCCCTCCTCAGCCTCGGCCCCTCCTTCGGGTCCACTGCCTGCCCCACCTGCCCCACTTCCGGGGGCGGGGGGGAACATCTGGAAGACCTGGATCGACAGCACCGCGTTGCGAACGGCGTTGAAGCCCAGCAGCACCACTGCACGGTCGATGTTCAGCGTCTCGCGCCGAACGCCCATGTCCGCATGACGGCACAGCGACAGGATGCGGGCGGTCAGCGCCGGGTCGGCGCTGACCAGACGGATGACCTCGCGCGCGTGGCTGTCATCGGCGGTGGTCAGTGCCAGCAGGCGGGTGGCCACCGCCGGCAGTGTCGGCAGTGAATCGATCTGCCGCAGGATCAGCTCGATCCGGCGCGTCGCCGCATCCGCGGGCTCAGCCGCCACCGCAGGTGTCTGAATCGCGCCGGACAAACCAGACCTCCGATCCGGGGGCAGGGCTCGGGGAGCCGAAGGTGCAACGCCCCGGTCCATGCCGCGGCCGAAGGATGCAACCTCCCCTCCGCACTCCGCTGTCCACTTTCCATCCGCGGGCGAGCGTCGCCCGCTAGGCTTCGATCAACTGTTCGATGCGGGCCATGAGCTTTTCGATGTTGAACGGCTTCTTCACGAAGTCATCGGCGCCTGCGGCCAGCAGCGTCTCGATCTCATCCTGCTTGACCACGCCCGAGACGATGACGATCTTCATGTTCCTGAACCTGGGGTTCTGCCGGATCGTGCGGCAGACGACGTTGCCGTTGATGTCCGGCAGCATGTAGTCCAGGATCAGCAGGTCGGGGTTGAACTGCTCGGTGAGCACGCCGGCATCGTAGCCGCTGGCGGCGGTCTTGACCTCGTAGCGCCCGTCGCGCGTCAGCACGTCGACGAACAGCTCGACGATGTTGGGATCATCATCCACCACCAGCACGCGGCGGCGATTGCCCTGGAGGGCGGCGGTGGGGATGTTGTTGTCGCGCATGAACCGCAGCAGTTCGTCGCGCGGGATGCGGCGAAAGCGGCTGCCGGGCACGCGAAAGCCGCGCAGCCGGCCGCTGTCGAAGCAGCGGATGATGGTCTGCTGGCTGACGCGACACAGTTCGGCGGCCTCGCCGGTGGTGAACACCTGCTTGTGGCGCAGGTCGACCTCACCGCCGGAGCCGTCCTCGCCGGTATCGGTGACGTGGTTGCCGCCGCCGCTGCTGCTGCTGCTGTTGCTCTGGTCGGACACCATGATGCGATCCCCTCTCGCCTGCCCGCCGGCCGCTGTGGGCGCGGCGGGGCGGGGGCAAGGGTCATAACGGTAAAGGACGTTGCAGCCCGCTCAGTTTCGCGAGCCTGCCCATTCTCGCCATCTTTACATCGGACCCGCCCCATCGGAACTTAACTGCCCCACCCTGCGCCTTGCGGAGACCCGGCCGCCAGTGGCACCCGAGACTCCCATCCCCGCGCCCCGATCTTCATCCTCGTGAGTGGCGCGCAGCCCCATGGGTGACTCCCGATGGGAGAGGGAGTTATGCTCAGGCCAGCGGCCAGGACACCGCCCGCCACCCGCATCGCGTGTCATGCATTCCAAGGATTGCGCCATGTCGGAACACGTCCGCCACTTCGTCGGGTGCATGACCGGTACGAGCCTCGATGCCATCGACGTCGCCCTCATCCGCATCACCGGAAGCGGGCTGGCCATGCAAGTGCGGCTGCTGGCCACGCACAGCGAGCCACTGGGGCCGCTGGCCGCCGTGCTCGAGGCGATGGCCGAGGGCCGGCCGACGGCGGCGGTGGACTGGCTGCGAACGGCCCGGAGGCTGGGGCAACGGCACGCGGCGGCGATCGAGGCCATGCTCGCACCGATGCGCGGCCGGGAGCTGCGGCTGGACTGTGTCGCCGCCCATGGACAGACCGTGTGGCACGCGCCGGCTGAAGCCCTGAGCTGGCAGCTCTTCGACCCGTGGCCGATCGTCCGCCGCCTGGGCGTCCCTGTGGTCTATGACATGAGGCAGGCCGACCTGGTTGCCGGTGGAGAAGCCGCGCCCATCACACCGATGGCCGACTGGGTGTTGTTCCGCCATTCGGCCGCGCGGCCGGTGGTGGTGAACCTCGGCGGCATCTGCAACATCACCATCCTGCCCCGATGCACTGAAGGGGAACCGGAAGATGCCCACCACGGCCCGGTCGGTGTATCCGGCCGCGATGTGGGGCCGTGCAACCTGCTGCTCGATGGGCTGGTGCAACGGCTGGTACCGGGTGTGCGGTTCGATGAAGGCGGTGCGAGGGCGCTTCGCGGGCGCCCTTGCCAGGCCGTGATCGAGGCCATCCTGGCCCACCCGGACCTGGCCGAGGATCACCGCGGTTCCACCGGCCGCGAGCGGTTCAATGCCCGCTGGCTCGATGAGTTGGCCGAATCCGTGAAACCGCGGCGGACGGTCGAGGATGTGCTGGCCGGCGCTGTGGCGGCGGTGGCGCACCTGATCCGCCGCCATGTGCCCGAAGATGCCGACATGGTGATCCTCGCCGGTGGCGGTGTGCGCAATGAAGCACTCGTGGGCGCCATCGGCCGCGCGTTTCAGGAAGGCGGCCACGATGGCCATGGCAGCACGGCGCGCGTGGTTGCTAGTGATGAACTGGGCATCCCCGCCGGCTACCGCGAAGCCGTGGCGATGGCGGTGCTCGGTGCATTGTGCGAGGATGGCATCGCCATCACACTGCCGGGTGTGACCGGCGCGGCGGCGCCCGGTGTGGCCGGCACCTGGGCGGGCCTGGCAGGGCCGAAGCACGCCCACCGCACCGGCCCGTCAGGCGAATGACCATGGCAACGATGCAGCACAACCCACCCGACCGCGGCCACCTCGCCACCGAGCACCGTCCCGCGGGCGGGGGCATCGATGACCTTTCGATCGAAGATGGCCTGCGCGCGATCAACGCCCAGGATGCCCTCGTGCCCGCGGCCGTGGCCGGCGCCATACCGGCCATTGCCTCGCTGGTGCGCGACGTGATCGCACGGCTGGCCGATGGCGGCCGGCTGATCTACGCCGGGACCGGCACCAGCGGCCGGCTGGGCGTGCTCGATGCCGCCGAGTGCCCGCCCACCTTCCACAGCGAGCCGGGCATGGTCGATGCCGTGATCGCCGGCGGCGATGCCGCACTGCGAAGCAGCAGCGAAGGCCGCGAGGATGATCCCGGTGATGCGGCCGAGGCGTTGCAGCGCCTCGATCTGTCTTCCCGCGACCTGCTCCTGGCCATCGCCGCCGGCGGCACCACACCGTGGGCGTGGGCCGCCGCCCGGGCGGCCAGGCAGCGGGGCTGTGGCACGGGTTTTCTCTGCTGCGTGAGGCTCGAGCGCGATGACCTGCCCGTGGCCGTCGACTACCTCATCTGCGTGCCCGTGGGGGCCGAGGTCATCACCGGCTCGACACGGATGAAGGCGGGCACCGCCACGAAGCTGGTGCTGAACATGATCAGCACCCAGACGATGGTGCACCTGGGCAAGACCTGGGGCGATCTGATGGTCGACCTCCGCGCCAGCAACGCCAAGCTCCGCGACCGCGGCGCGCGGATCATCCAGAGCCAGGCCGACCTGACCCGCTCCCAGGCCCTCGACCTGCTCGACCGCGCCGGCGGCCGCGTGAAGCTGGCCCTGGTCATGGCCCGCCTCGGCGTGGATGCCGACCAGGCCGCCCAGCGCCTAGCCACCACCCGCGGCCACCTCCGCCCCCTGCTGGGCCCACCGCGCTGATCCGCACCACCCCCATCCCATGCCGACATCCCCCGGGCACATTGATGACGGGCACAAGCATCGGTCACTGTCGTGAAAACAATTCCCTCTCCCCCTCCCGGGGACGGCAGAGGGCCGGGTTGAGGGCAGATGCACGGCGCTCGGTCCGAACCCTCCCCCACCCGCCATCAGTGGCGAAAATGCACGAACAGGCGCCCGTGGTTGTCCGCATCGTTCTCGATGCGGTGGTACAGCCGCCTGATGTGCTTCTGCGCAAGGAACCGCTGCACCCGCTTCTTGAGCTGGCCCGATCCCTTGCCCGGGATGATCTCGACCGTGGCGATCCGCCGCGCCACCGCCTCCTCGATCACCCGTTCGAGCTCGGCGTCGATGTGCCGGCCTTTGTTGAAAATGTCATGCAGGTCGAGCTTGAGCTTGGCCATGGCGCAGCATTCTACATCGCATGGAGCGGCGGATCAGCGATGGAAAGGATGCCTCGCTCAGGGCGAAAGCAACTGACCCGCCCTGCAGGTGAGGGGATGAGAGAGGGCCCACCCGCTCTGCCCGCCGCGCCTATACTCACCATGGAGATGCGCCCATGAAGCGAACCTTGACCGCCGTGCTGGATCGCGAAGGCGATCTGATCGTCGCCACCTGTCCGGAGGCGGGCACCGTCAGCCAGGGCCAGACCATCGAGCAGGCCATCGCCAATCTCCGCGAGGCCACGCAGCTCTATCTCGAGGAGTTCCCGTTCGAAGACACCGGGCGGTCGATCATCACCACCTTCGAAGTCTCCGAGCATGGCGCGGCTACCTGAGGTCTCCGGCCGGCAGGCGATCCAGGCCTTCGAAAGGCTCGGATTCCAGCGGGTGCGCCAGCGCGGCAGCCACGTGGTCATGCGAAGTGGGGGGCATGGCTGCGTCATCCCCCGTTGCAGAGTCGCATGGAGGTCGCTTGCGACCCTGGCCGCGACCGTGTTTCCATGCCGGCAGCGGCCCTGTTCCCGGGCCGCATTGTCGGGTCAGGCCCCCACTTTTTCCTGCCAGTTGCCCCTGGTGGGCCGATGGCGACAATGACCGCCATGTACTACGACCTCGATGCCGGCTTTCAGGGTGCCAATGCGGCGGACGTGGAGTTGATCGCAGCGCGGGAGGGGGAGCACGCGACGATCGCGTTCGCGGCCGACCCGCGGGGGGCACCGGAGGCGATGTGGTTTCGGTTTCGCATTCGCGCGCTGGGCAGCGGGCACGGGGGGGAACCGCTGCGGCTGCTGCTGAAGCATTACGACAGCATGCTCGGGGCATCGCGGCCGTGTACGC
>PUMS01000039.1 GCA_003551485.1 Phycisphaeraceae bacterium
CCGGCGCTCGCGGCGGCGATACAGGTCGAACGAGCCGGGCACTCCACGCAGCAGGTCGCCGAAGCGGCGGATCAGCCGGCCGTCGAACAGGCAGTTGATCAGCGTCAGCCGCCGCGCATCGTGATAGGCGTGCCAGACATAGGGCCGCAACACGATCACATCGCCCGGCCGCAGGCGCTGCCGCCCCGCGGCGGTTTCGTGCTCGACGCTGCCGGCCTCGATATAGACGATTTCGTGAAAGACGTGATCATGCGCTGCGGTGTTGCCGTGGTTGGCGTTGCGCTGCACGCACAGCCCCGCCGCGGCCGAGGGGCCGAGGCTGTCGATGCTGAGCGTGGGCACGGTGGGGCCGCCCATGCACAATATCGTACAACTTTGCCGCAAGCCCGTGCTGGCAGCGGTGGCGCCCGCGGCGTAATCTGTTGCGCACGGATCGAGCCGGCTGCGCCCAGCGCCCCCTGCCTCCCCCGCCGTCGCGCCGGCCGTCAGGAGCCTTCGGATGCTGCGCACCTGTGTGATCGGCATGGGGCCGATCGGCAATCGACACGCCCGCATCTACCGCGAGGCCGAACTGGCCGAACTGGTCGGGGTCTGCGACATCGACCGCGAGCGGGCCGATGCCGCCGCGGAGCGCCACGGTGTGCCCGCCTTCTACGATGCACAGCAGATGCTCGATGCATTGCAGCCGGACGTGTGCGGCATCTGCACCGGCGGCTACGAATACGGCTCTGATCATTACGCCCCCACGATGCAGGCCATCGAGGCCGGCTGCCACGTGCTCGGTGAGAAGCCCATCAGCAACGATGTCGCCGAAGCCCAGCGCATGGTCGAGGCCGCACGGCAGCGCGGCGTGTGCTACGGGATTAACCTCAACCACCGCTTCACACCCGCCGCGCGGCTGGCCCGGCAGTGGATGGGTGAGGGCCTGCTGGGCGATCTCTTGTTTGTCAACTTGGCGATGTGGATATTCAACCCCGCCGAGTCTTCCCCCTGGTTCCACATCAAGGCCCTGCACCCCCACACCGTGGACCTGATGCGCTACTACTGCGGCGACGTCGAGTCCGTGCAGTGCTTTGCGATGAAGGCGCCGGGGCGGTCGATCTGGTCCACAGCGCAGTTCAACATGCGCTTTGTCAACGGTGCGGTCGGATCGCTGACCGGCAGCTACGACATCGCCCGCGGCCATCCCATGGAACGCTGCGAGGTGGCCGGGACGAAGGGCCGCTTTGTGCTCGAGGACATGTGGCGGCAGGTCACGCTCTACCCCGCCGGCGACCCGGTCAAGCGCGTCTACACCGACCCGGTCTTCGGCGGCTTCGAAAGCGGCGGCGGCTTCGAGCAGACCTTTCGCGAGCGCATCTTCACCTTTTTGCGCCAGGTCAGCGAAGGCGTGCCGCCGCGGCAGATCGACGGCTCCGGCGCCGATGGCCTTGCCGCGCAGAAGGTGCTTGCCGCGGCGATCGAATCGGTTGAGAAGCAAACGGTTGTGAAGGTAACGTAGATGCGCAACGGGTGCGCCGCCGCGCAGCACACCGCCGGCCCCATGCTCACCCCTCATATTGACAGGAACCACCCATGCTCCAGATCGCCATCGTCGGCCTCGGCGGCATCGGCAACAACCACGCCCGCTGCTACCGCAACAACCCGCACACGAAGGTGGCCGCCGTCTGCGACCTGATCCCCGAGCGGGCGGACAAGGCCGCGGCTGAGTTCGAGTGCCCCGCCTTCTACAGCGTGGCCGAGATGCTCGCCGCCGGGCTGAAGCTCGATGCCGCCAGCGTCTGCACCGCCGGTGAGGAAAACGGCGGCGACCACTGCAAGCCCACCCTCGAGCTGCTCGAAGCCGCCATCCCCGTGCTCGGTGAAAAGCCCATCAGCAACCGCATCGATGAAGCCAGGCGCATGGTCCAGACCGCGCGGCAGAAGAACCTGCCCTACGCCATCAACCTCAACCACCGCTTCACGCCCGCCGCGGCCAGGGCCAGGCAGTGGCTGGATGAGGGCCGGCTCGGGCCGGTCAACTTCATCAACATGTTCATGTGGATCACCAACCGCAACGAATCGAGCCCGCACTTTCACATGCGGGCGCTGCACCCGCACTCGATAGACGTGATGCGCTACTTCGGCGGCGAAGTGGCGCGGGTTCACGCGTTCTTCAAGAAGGGCGAGGGCCGCTCGATCTGGTCCAACGTGCACGTGAACATGCTCTTTGCCGATGGCACGCTCGGCCACTTGATGGGCAGCTACGACGGCGGCGGCCCCGGCTCGCCCTGGGGGCTGGAGCGCCTCGAGGTGGTCGGCTCGAAGGCGAAGATGGTGATCGAGGATGCCTGCGAGAGGCTCATCTTCTCCCCCCGCTTCGACCTTCAGCAGGAGGCCTATGACCATCCGGGCAACATGAAGAGCTTCGGCGACACCTTCCAGTCGCGCATCGATGCCTGGATCGACGACCTGCGAAACGGCACGCCACCGGACAGGGTCGAAGGCAAGGGCGCCGATGCCCTGGCCGCGCAGCTCGTGATCGAAGCCGCCATCGAGAGCTGGGAAACCGGCAAGGTGATCGACCTGTAATGCCCCGCCCCCCGGCCGCCCCCGGCCCTCCCCGGCGGCCGGCCGCCACCTGTGAAACAAGGAGACCGCAACAGATGCAACTCGGCGTCAATTCCGTCCTCTTCGGCGGCCACGACATGGAAACGGCCTTCCGCTGGACCCGCGCCTGCGGCTACGATGGCATTGAGCTTTCCGCCATCGGCGGCATGAGCGAGCACCTGGTGCTCGACCGCTGGCAGGAGACGGCCGATGAGGCCATTCGCCTTTCCGAAGCCTACGGGCTTCCCATCCTGGCCATCGAGCAGCCCTCGCGCGACCGGGAGCTGATGAGCCGCACGTTCCTGGCCGCAGCGCGGCTCAACTGTCCCATCGTCAACTGCGGCCCCGGCGGCAAGAGCGGCGATGAGGCCAGCTTCCAGGAGTCGGTCGCCGCGCTCGGCGAACTGGCGGCGATGGCCGCCGACCATGGCGTGACCCTGTGCGCCAAGGCGCACGTGGGGCAGGCCGTCTTCGACACGCCCACCAGCCTGCGCCTGCTGGAGGCGGTGGACCATCCCAGCTTCGGCCTGGACATGGACCCCTCGCACATCCACCGCGCTGGGGAGAACCCCGTCGAGGCGCTGGCCGCGGTGATGGGACGCGTGCGGCACGTGCACATCCGCGACTGCAAGGGCCGCCAGCAGGGGCCGGGCAAGCCCGAGGATCAGGCCAACGGCCGCGGCGACATCGACCTGCTGGGCTACATCCGCATCCTGCACGAGCACGGCTACACCGGCCCGGTGGACCTGGAGGTCATCGGCGCCAGGGAATACGGCATCACCGAGTGCGCCATCATCGCCGCTGAGACGCGCGGGCACATGCAGGCCTGTCTCCAGGCCTGCATCGCCAGGTGATCAATAACCCTTCGGCTGCGGCCGCGGCCACGGCCATCGAGACAAGACCATGAGCATCGGCATCGGCATCCTCGGCTTCGCCCATGGGCACGTCAACGCCTACTGCAACCAGTGGCGGCAGAACCCGGACATGGGCGTGCGGCTCATCGCCGGCCATGACCGCGACCCGGGACGCCTGGAAGAGGCGGCCGGCACGCACCAGATCGAGGCCGTCGATGGTGCCGCCGCCCTGCTGGCGCGAGCAGACATCGACGCCGTGGCCATCGCCGCCGAGACCGCCTTTCACGCCGATCTGGTCGAGCAGGCCGCAGCGGCGGGCAAGGCCATCATTCTCCAGAAGCCCATGGCGCTGAGCATGGATGAGGCCGACCGCATCATCGCCGCCGTGCAGCGGGCCGGGGTACCCTTCACCATGGCCTGGCAGATGCGGGCCGACCCGCAGAACATCGAGATCAAGCGCCTGCTCGATGAGGGCGCCATCGGCCGCGTGTTCATGCTCCGGCGCCGCCACGGGCTCGGTACGCACCTGTGGGGTGAACGCTTCGCCTCATCATGGCATGTAGATGTCAGTCTCAACCGCGGCATGTGGGCCGATGATGCGGCCCACGCCGCCGACTTTCTGCTCTGGATGCTCGGTGAGCCGGTCAGCGTGATGGCCGAGATCGCCACGCTCCATAACCCCGCCGTGCCCGATGACAACGGCATGGCCATCTACCGCTACGCCGATGGCACCTTCGCCGAGATCGTCAGCTCCTTCACCTGCGCTGCGGCGGAGAACACCACCGAGATCATCGGCGAGCGCGGCAGCATCATCCAGAACTATGGCGATGCGCCAAGCTGCAACGTGCCGCGGCCCGAAGGCGGCATCGGCCTGAAGTGGTACAGCGTCGATGATGGCCGCTGGCACAGCAGCCCCATCCCCAGCCCGCCCGAGCACGGCCACCGGATCGCAGCGCTTGCCCAGCCCCTGGCCGCGTTCCTGCACGGCCATTGCCCGCCGATCGCCACCGCGGCCGAGGGCCGCGCCGCTCTGAAGATGACACTGGCCGCTTACGACAGCGCCCGCGATGGCCGCCGCATCGACCTGACAAAACTCTGAAACCCCGAACATGACTGCCGCCACCCCCCGCCTTGTCCATGGAGATGAACATGGCCCACCAGGAATCAACCCGCAGCACTGCCGCCTCCCGGCCCAACATCCTGCTGATCGCCGTGGATTCGCTGCGTGCCGACCGCATGAGCTGCTACGGCCACCCGCGGCTGACCACGCCCCACATCGACCGCTTCGCCGAGGAGTCGGTGCGCTTTGAGCGCACCTACTCACCCCACGTGCCGACCACGCCGGCCTATGGCTCGATGCTCACCGGCCGCGACTGCTTCGGCACCGAGGTCGTCGCCCTGCGGCACAAGGGCGGGCTGACCACGAAGGTGCGCACGCTCGCTGAGATGCTGCGGCAGCAGGATTACACCACCACCTGCGTGGGCTTCCAGGGCAACCCCTCCTCGCGCGGCTTCGACAACTACATCGGCTTCGAGCAGTGGGCCGACTGGGAGCACCGCCCGGCGCGCAAGGCCGAGAACCTCAACACCGCCGCCCTGCCCGAGCTCGAGCGCCTCGCCGGCGGTGACAAGCCCTGGTTTGTCATGCTGCGGCACATGGACCCGCACTCGCCCTACCTGCCGCCGGCGCCCTATAACCAGCTTTTCTACGCCGGCGACCCGACCGACCCGGCCAGGCCCGACACCGCCCGGGCGCTTCGCGAGTTCAAGCCGTTCCGCGACTACTTCGCCACCTGGATGCCGCCGGGCCTTCGCGACATCGACTGGGTCGAAGCCCAGTACGAGGGCGCGGTGGCGTACATGGATGCGTGCATCGGGGTGATCTTCCGCAAGCTGGCCGACCTGGGTGCGCTCGATGACACGATCGTGGTGCTCAACGGCGACCACGGCGAGATTCTTCAGGAACACGAGTGCTGGTTCGACCACCACGGCATGTACGATCCCAACCTGCACGTGCCGCTGATCATCCGCTACCCACGGCAACTGCCCGCCGGGCACTGCATCGGCGGCTACAACCAGCACAAGGACCTGGTGCCCACGCTGCTGGAGCTGGCCGGCATCCGTGTCGATGACCCTTTCGACGGCCGCTCGCTGCTGCCGATGGTGCGCGGTGAGATGGTCAGCCACGAAAGCGAGTTCTACATCACCGAATGCACCTGGATGCGAAAGCACGGCTGGCGCACGCCGCATTGGAAGCTCATCGAGGCCCTCGAGCCCGACATGCACTTCATGCCCATGATCGAGCTCTACAACCTTGCCGAAGACCCCTTCGAGCGCGAGAACGTGGCCGAGAAGCATCCGGACGTGGTCGAACTGTTGAAGGGCCGGATGAACCGCTTCATCGCACAGCGCGAGAAGGAAACCGGCATCACCAACCCCATGCACACCCAGGGCGACTGGTCCGGCAAGGGTGCGCCCTTTGCCAGCAGCGAGGAGGCCTACAGCCGCCTCTACATCGGCGATCCCACCGCCGCCCGGCGCATCCAGGCCGGCGAGGACGATGGCGGCTCCAAGGGCACCAGCGCCGCCCAGCCCAGGAGCAGCCTCGTGGCCGCCAGGACCGGCCCTTCGAGCGCGGCCGAAGAGGAACTGGCCCAGCTTCTCGGCGAGCAGACGGTGACCATCATCGGCCGCGGCCACTCCGGCACCCGCGCCATCTCGAACACACTCAGCGCCTCGGGCGTCTTCATGGGTGAGCCGGTCAACGGCTCGGGCGACCTCATCCCGCCCGAGGACATGTACGAGGCCTGCCGCATCGCCGCGCGGCACGTGAAGTACCTCGGCGACCTGCGCTGGGACTTTTCCGAACTGCACACCGTCGCGATCGACCCGGCCTTCATCCGCCTGATCCGCTCGTATCTTTCGAGCGTGATCGCATCGGA
>PUMS01000448.1 GCA_003551485.1 Phycisphaeraceae bacterium
CGACGCCGGGTCACCCCGACGCCGCTGGCCGTGGCTACATGTCGTTACCAGCACTTCACATGGCAGGCTCCTTTCATCCTGCTAGACCAGTCAGACTTCGCCTGACGCACCGAAACCCACCAATAACGCTTGGCGACCGCGACAGGCGCCGGGACCTTGCCCAGGGTCAGCAGGTCCGGAAAAGGAACGGAGCCCCCCCCGCGCGCCGTGGTGGCCTTGGGATGCAGTAGCGCGGACCGTGCTCGCGGCGGGGGTGGTGGGTTTAGCGCGGAGCGCTGTTGAGGCCGTCGCTCGGAAGACCTCGCTCTACCCACCCTACGCAACGGGTGGCGGTGAACGGTCAACTGCGCTGGATCGGCCGGGCTTGCGCCATGCCAGGACGAAGGCCGGGGGTAGGTTCCGCCAGATGGGGCCGCGGCGGTGGGGTGGGCCGAGGATGGCGGCCATGCGGCGGCGGTAGCGAACGGCGGTGGGCAGCGGCCAGGCGTGGGCGTACTGGAACGTGCGGAACTCACCGCCGGGGCCCAGCAGCGCATCCACCGCGGCGATCACCCCATCCTGCACCCGTGGCGGGAGGCTGGCAAAGGGCAGGCCGCAGATGATCGCCGCCACCGGACCCAGCCCCGCTTCCCGCACCAGCCGCGGGGCCTGCTCGGCCGAGTCCTCGACGAACTGCAATCCCGCAAACCGCCGCCGAAGCATCGCCGCGAACGCCCCATCCCGCTCGACGCCCAGGTAGCGCGCCGATTGACCCAGCCGCGTGCGGATCGCCTCGGTGAATGCGCCCGTCCCCGGCCCGAACTCGACGACCGCCTGACCCGGGCCGACCTCGAGCCCCTCGACCATGGCCCGTGCCAGGTAACGCGAGCTGGGCGCCACCGCCCCCACCTGCATCGGGTGCCGCAGGAACCGGCCGGCGAAGCGCAGCAGATCAGCGGCCATGGCCCGGCTCCGGCAGGTTGTCGGGCCGCGTGCCGTGGGTGGCGGTGATGCGCGAGCGGATGCCGCCGCGACCCTTCCACTGCGTGGTCAGTTCCAGCCAGCGCGGCTGCATGAGGTTGACCAGGTCATCGCGGATGCGGTTGGTCACCGCCTCGTAGAAGATGCCCGCATCGCGGAAGCTCTGGTAGTAGAGCTTGAGGCTCTTGAGCTCGACGCAGAGGCGGTCGGGCACGTAGCGCAGGATGATGGTGCCGAAGTCGGGGTGGCCGGTGCGGGGGCACAGCGAGGTGAACTCCTCGGCGGTGTGCTCGATGAGGTAGGCGCCCTGGGGCGCGGGGTTGTCGAAGCACTCGAGCAGGTCCGGGTCGATCATGGCCGCATCATAGCCCGGGGCGGGGCAGGGGGCAGTAGGGATGGAAAGCCCGACGCCGCCGACGAAGCGGTGCCGGACCGGGGCGCTGTCGCCGCATCGCGGCGACCCTGTATGATATAACATTGATCTATAAATGATTCACATTCGAACGATAGATGCCTTTGGCCCGTCTGTCAAGCCGCTTCTGATACATCATCAAGATATTTCTGGTTCAGCAGCGTTTTTGTGCGGGGCAGCCCCCTACAATCGCACGATGGTCCCTCCCCATCCATCGCGACGGCCGACCGGGCGGCTGCTGCGGGCCCTGCTCGATGAGTACGGGCTGCGCATCCGCGACCTGATCGAGCGGACGGGGCTGCCGCGGCCGACGGTCTCGCGCCATGTCAACGGCCACACCATGCCCAGCTACGCCGACCGCCGCCGCTACGCCGCGGCCTTCGGCATGGGTGTCGACGAGTTCGAGTCGCGCTGGCGCGCCCGGCGCATCGACACCGCGCGCGGCGATCCCGGCGGCGGCATCCCCGTCATCAACCGTGCCCCCGCCGGCCATCCCATCGACTACGAGGAATACGGGGTGGACTCGGGCGTAGGCTATGAGTACCTGGAGCGCGGCGACCTGGGACCGGAGAACCTGTTCGCCGTGGTGATCGTGGGCGACTCGATGGAGCCGAGGCTGCACGAGGGCGACTACGTCATCTTCCAGAGCGTGGACCCCGAGCGCGGGCCGGCGGTCGAGGATGGCGACATCGTGTTCGTTCGCTTCGAGTCGACCTTCCGCGAGGGCTGCATGGTGGCGGCCCTGCGGCGCCTGGCCGCGGACCACGTGCGGCTTCAGAAGTTCAACCCCAACTACCCGCACCTGGACTGCCGCCGCCGCGACCTGCGCCAGCTCGCCGTGGCCATCGAGCGGCGCGAACGCCTCAAGCGCCCCCGCGGCCCCCGCCTGGACCGCTCCAACCTCGCCCCCGGTGAATCGCCGCCCACCTGAGCCGCGCCGGCCACAGCAAGCCCCATCCCGATGGCCAACCCGGCGCATCGCCGCCGCGGCAGGGCAGAAGAAACCCGCGGCGGGCCATCGTATCCGCTCGATCCTTGCGGGGCGGATGCGGGCCGGCTCGGTTCGCCGGGGGTCAGGGCCAGGTGATGATCTCGCGTTCGAGGCGGACGTTGAAGCGGTCGAGGACGGTCTGTTCGATGTGGGTCAGCAGGGCCTCGAGGTCGGCAGCGGTGCAGCCATCGAGGGCAAGCAGGAAGTTGGCGTGGCGCGGCGAGACCTGCGCCCCGCCGATGCGGTGGCCCTTGAGGCCGGCCATTTCGATCAGCTTGCCCGCCGCCAGTGGCGTATCCGGGGCCGCCTCATCGGGCAGTTGCATCAGGTTCTTGAACGCGCAGCCTGCTGACCGGCCGGCCAGGGGCTGGGTGTTCTTCTTGTAGAAGAACACCTTCTTCACCCGCCGCCGCAGTTCCTCGGCATCTTCGCGTTCCAGTTCCAGTTCGGCCTCGAGGATGAACCGGGCGACAATGTTGCTGCGGCGGTAGGAGAAGACCAGGTCGTCGCGGTCGCGGTGGTAGAGATGCCCGGCGGCATCCATCACCTGCACGCGCTGCACACGGCTGCCGATGTCGCCGTAGGCCCCGCCGGCGTTCATGCGGATCGCCCCGCCCACCGTGGCGGGGATGCCCGCCAGGGCCTCCAGCCCGCCCAGGCCCGCCCGCGCCGTGGCGATGACCAGGCGGGCAAGGTCGAAGCCGGCGCCCACGGTGACGGTGGCGCCGGCGATGTGGAGCTGGCGGAAGGCCGGGTCGGTCAACTGCACGACGATGCCGTCCACCCCGGTATCGGCCACCAGCAGGTTGGCCCCGCTGCCCAGCACGTAGATGGGGATGCCCTCCTCGCGGCAGCCGGCGGCCAGTTGCGATAGCTGCTGGACGCTCGAGGGCCGGGCCAGCACCCGCGCCGGTCCGCCCACGCCGTACCAGGTCAACGGCCCCAGCGGCACCTGGCAGCGGTGGGGGACGTCCAGTTGCTCGATGAGCTTTTCCATCACGGGGTGATGATGTTAGCAAATCCCCGTCGGAAGGCGGACGGTTCGGTTCGCGCCGGTGGGCAACGCAAAAAAGGTTCCAGGAACCGTTTTTCGCCTGCGGAAACGGTGCCTGGAACCTTTGTTTGGGCCGATGGCGCTCAGTCGCCGATCTGGAGGCCGGTGAGGGCGGTGGTCAGGTCGTTGGCGAAGTCGAAAACCTTGTCCAGGCCCGTGGTGAGGAACACCGCCCAGACGCGGTCGGCGATGCCCGCGAGCTTGAGGCGGCGGTCGCGGTCGATCATGATCTTGCGCAGCCGAAGCAGTTGCGAGAGGTTGGAGGAGTTGACGTAGCTGACCGCAGACAGGTCCACGACCACGTCCGGCGCCGGCCGCGCCTGCGCCACCGCCTCCTGGGCGGTGAGCAGGTCCTCCGACAGTGCCGGTTCATCGCTCAGCGCCACGACCCAGATGGTTTCCGACCACTTCTCGATGGACATCCATCCGACTCCCGCCGCGATCGGACGGTGACCGGCCCACGGTCCCATCCCGACTCGGGCAGGGCCATTGTCGCGGCGGGGGACGGGTTTGCAAGTACCCGACCCAAGGCCGCAGGTGAGATGCGCAGTGGGGGTCACGGGCAGCGGGCTTCGTGGTGCCCCGGCCTGAAGATGGCTCCCGCTGCCTCGGGGAGTCGCACGTGTCGCGCAGCGACACCCAGAGCAATGAAGACCGCGCAGTGCGGAGGGCTCTCACCCCCTCGCCCCTTCCGGGGGCGGGAAAGGGGCCGGGGGTGAGGGAGGGTTCGGACGGGTTTTGCGCATCTCCCCTCACCCCAGCCCTCTCCCAAAGGGAGAGGGAGCTATTTTCAGGGCAGTGGGCAACAGCGGGCCCTGGCGCAATCGCGGGATCGCCCCCGCCCGGCCGGCGGCCGGCTTTCGGGGAAATCCTGGCGGTGCCCCCGGGGCGTTGAACCGCATCACGGGACTGGGACGTTCGGTATGGTGAGGGCATGGAAAGCCCGCAACTGTCTCCGCAGCAGCAGCAGCGCGCCCGCGAACTGATCCGGCCGCGGCTGGAACTGCTGCGGCGGACAGCGCTGATGCTGACCCGGCACGAGCATGATGCCGACGACCTGGTCCAGGAAACGGTGGTCAAGGCCATGCGTGCGATCGACAGTTTCCAGCAGGGCAGCGATGAGAAGGCGTGGCTGCTGACGATCCTCCGCCGCGCTCACATCGACCGGCTGCGCGCAGCGGGCCGGCGGGTGAGCGCCGTGTCGCTGGACGCGGCCGAGGGCCTGGACCTGCCTGCCGAGGATGAGCCCGCCGCGGGCGTGCACGATGGGCAGTGGCACGAGCCCGAGGCGATGATGCAGCAGTTTGCCGATGCCGAGGTGATCGCGGCCCTGCGCGACCTGCCGCCGGACATCTGCTGGACGCTGCTGCTGGTGGACGTCGAGGGCCTGGATCACGCCCAGGCGGCGGCGGTGCTGGGCATCCCGAAGGGAACGGTCAAGTCCCGCAGCCATCGCGGCCGGGCGATGCTGCGTGACCGGCTGCACGCCACGGGCCGGCGCCTGGGCTTTTTCAAGGCAGGTGAGCAACCATGAACAGCGACAACCCCCGTCAGGACATCCTGGATGCCGCCACGCAACGGCGGTTGCAGCGCCTGCGCTCGATGCCCATCGACACCGGGGGCGTGGTGCAGCGGTTCGATGCCCTGCTCGAGGAGGCGGCTTCGCCGCCGACCGTGGGCAGGGTCGAAGCCGGCGCAGCGGGGCAAGGGGCCGATGCCGCGCCCGGGGTGCCCGCCGCACCCGGCCGCGGGCACTGGCGGCGCTACCCCGTTCACTGGTGGCGGCCGATCGGCGGGATCGCCGCGGCGGTGGTGCTGATGGCGGTCATCGCCGTGACGCTGCTGGCGCCGCGGCCGGGAGCGGTCGAGGCCGCACCTTCGGACGTGGCGCAGTTGCACAGGGCACTGATCAGCGGCGAGGTGGATGCCCACATCCGCGCTGCCTCGGATATGTCGCAGGCCAACGATCACCTGCGCAGCGACTGGCCCACGGGCCTTCGCTACGCTGCCGCGCCGCGGGTGCCGGACCCCGCCATGGGTCGGGTGCTTTCGTGCTGCGTGCATCGGCTGGAGGACCGGCCGGTGGCCTCGGTGCTGATGGATGTTGATGGCCGCATCGTGTCCGTGATGGTGGCCCACAACACCCACCTGCGTGCCCCGCGCGATGGTCAGGTGGTCGAGCACCGGGGCTACCGCTTCTCGATCCACCGCGTCAACGGCACGGAACTGCTGATGGTCGAGCACGGCGACCGCTGGGTGGGCCTGGTCAGCGATGAGGCGCCGCGCGACGTGCTGCTGGCCCTAGGCGTGCGGATGCTGGCAAGCGGCGATGGCCCCGCCGCGCCGCGGAGTTGAACGGCCCCGCGCACAATGCGCTGACCGGTTGCGACGACGCCACGGGGGCGGCGTGGCAGGCGGGGGACAGATGGCTTGGCTCCACAGCGCAGTGGCCAGGCCGCAGCCGGCAGTGTGGCGGCAACATCCAGCCCGCCACCCGCCCGGCGGCGTCCGATGAGCATTTCACGGCAGTGTCCCATGCGGCTGCGCCGCACCCACGAGGATGAAAAGCGCGGACGGCTCTTTCTCCCCTCTCCCCCCGGGAGAGGGGCCGGGGGTGAGGGCGGATTCGGACCGGCCCTGGGAGTCTTCCGTCACACCAGCCCTCTCCCGCCCCCGGAAGGGGAGAGGGGGCCGGATTTTCAGGGAGAGGGAGTCAGATTTTCACGGCAGCGGCCATCGAGTTCGATGTCGGTTTTTCCAGCCCTGCAATGGCGTTTCACGCCGGTTGGGGTGTCCTCTGCGCCTGCAAGCCGACCGCACTTCCGCCCGGTTCACGCGCGGCGGTGGCGGCGGCGCAGCAGCAGCAGTGTGGCGGGGGCGAGCAGGGCGAGGGTGGACGGCTCGGGGACCAGCAGCGCGTTGGAGCCGGTCACGCCCGTCAGGTCGCGGCCGTAGTTGCTCAGCAA
>PUMS01000317.1 GCA_003551485.1 Phycisphaeraceae bacterium
CATCGGGCAGCACGGGCATGGCGGCGGTGTCGTCCACGGCGTCCTGCTCGCTCAGGGGCACCCAGCTTCGGCAGCCGGCGTAGTCGGGGGTATTGGCGATCGTCTTCGGCTCGGCCAGCAGGAAGGTCCGCACGGCCAGCAGGTAGAGCGGCCGCTCGGGGCGGTAGTTGAAGCGCATGTCCAGGTGATCGGCGGTCCAGCAGTGCAGGTCATCGAGCGGTTCGATGTCGGCCCGATCGGCCACCTGCCATATACGTGGCACCTCGGCCACGCCGCGAAGCGTCAGCGTGGCCGGCTCCTGGAGCACGCCCACGCCCTGGCGGTATCGGTCCTTGATCATGCCCGGCTGCTGATGGGCCCAGGATGGAAACAGCGCGAAGCGCGGGTGCTCGAGCTCGAACACGCCCGGCCCGCCGCGCTCGTGGATGCCGCCCTTTCGCATCAGCATCGCCAGCCGGCCCTCCAGCAGCAGGTCGCAGACCACCGCCCATTCCTTGAGTGCCACGGCGATCACGGCAGGACTCCCATTCTTCAACACTCACATCTGCTCGACGGTGCCGATGCCAAGCAGTTCCAGCCCGCCGGCCAGCACCCGTGCGGTCAGGTCGCACAGCACCAGGCGGCTGTTGCGCAGGGCCGGCTCACCGGCGCTGAGCACGGGGCAGTTCTCGTAGAAACGATGATAGGCCGTGGCCAGGTCGTAGAGGAAACCGCACAGGCGGTGGGGCTCGAGGCTGTCGGCCACCGCGGCCACGATGGCGGGAAACTGTAGCAGCCTCAGGGCCAGGTCGCGCTCCGACGGCTGAGCGATGCCGATGGCCCCGGCCGGGAGCGTGCGGGGGTCGATCTCACCCTTGCGGAAGATCGAGCGCACGCGAACGTAGGCGTTCTGAAGGTAGGGCGCGGTGTTGCCATCGAAGGCCAGCATCTGGTCCCAGTCGAAGATGTAGTCCTTGATGCGCTGGCCGGACAGGTCGGCATATTTGAGCGCGCCGATGCCGATGGCCTCGGCCACCTCCCGGCGCTGCGGGCCGGCCAGGTCGGGGTTCTTGCGGGCAATGATGCGGTCGGCCCGCTCGACGGCCTCATCGAGCACCTCATCCAGCCGCACGTTGCGGCCCGAGCGGGTCTTGAGCGGCCGCCGGTCCTTGCCCAGCACCATGCCGAAGGGCACGTGCTCCAGCCGCACGCCGGCCGGGGCCCAGCCGGCCTCGCGCAGCGCTGCGAACAGCATCGCAAAGTGCTGGTTCTGACGCGAATCGGTCACGTAGATCAGCCGGTCGGCCCCGAGCGTGGCGATGCGGTAACGCGCGGCGGCCAGGTCGGTGGTGGCGTAGAGGTAACCGCCGTCGCGCTTGCGGACGATCATGCCCAGCGGCTCGCTCTCGGCGTTGCGAAAGCCCGGCGGGTAGAGCACCCTGGCCCCCTCGCTCTCGTGCAGCAGACCCAGGGCCTCCAGGTCGCGCACCACCTGCGGCAGCATCTCGTTGTAGAAGCTCTCGCCGCGCACGTCCTCATCGCCCAGCAGCACGCCCAGGCGCCGGTAGACCCCGGCGAAGTGGCGCTTGCTTTCCTCGACCAGCGCCTTCCACAGCTTCACCGCCGTGGGCTCGCCGGCCTGAAGGTCCACCACCCGCCGCCGGGCGCGGGCGGCGAAGGTCTCATCGGCCTCGTAACGCTGCTGGGCGGCACGATAGAGTTGCTCCAGATCGGCCACCTTCAGCTCATCCCCCGCCTCCTGACCGCTCTGGGCCAGGTATTCGATCAACATGCCGAACTGCGTGCCCCAGTCGCCGATGTGGTTCTGGCGGATCACCCGGTGACCCAGGTGCTCGAGCACGCGCGCGATGGCATCGCCGATGATGGTCGATCGCAGGTGGCCGATGTGCATCTGCTTGGCCACGTTGGGGCTGGAGTAGTCGACCACGACCGTCTGCGGCGATGCGGCGGCGGCCACGCCCAGCCGCGGGTCGGCGGCCATGCCGGCAAGTTGCTCATCGAGAAACGCGGTCCGGAACGTGAAGTTGATGAAGCCGGGGCCGGCGACCTCGACCTTCTCACACACGTCATCCCAGCTCACGGCGGTGACGATCGCCTCGGCGAGCTTTCGCGGCGGGGTGCCGATGGCCTTGCCCAGGCTCATGGCCACGTTCGCCTGGTAGTCGCCGAAGCGCGGCTGGGCGCTTGGGCGCAGCAGCGGGTCGGTCCCGGCGTGCTCGGCGCCGGCAACCCGCTCGATGGCGGCGGCGAGGCGGTCCTGGAGGGTCTGAATCAGGTGCGCCATGTTCAGTCAAACTCGCGGTCGCCCCGGCATCGGGGCGCAAGTCACGTGCGCGGGCGCGCGCAGGCGTGTGCGGGCAACGCCCGCAGGGGCAGGGTTACAAAGGGTACCGCCGCCGCCACCGCACGCAACCGCGCAGCACCCCATGCCAATGCGCTGCGCCCACCAGAACGAAGGTGGGCGCAACGGGGGCGGACTCACTCCCCCCTTCTCCCTCGGGGAGAGGGGAGAGAGAGCCGCATCGGGCGCTGTCATGCGAATCTGACGTTCTCTCGCTGCGGGATGGCGTTGGCGTGAGGGCAGGGGGGCAAGGCTCCTGCCAGGTCGCCTTCACTCCCGCCCCCTGCTGCATCCCCGCAAGGGGATGGGGCGGCAGGAGGCTGCGCCGCAACGGGGGCATCGGCAAGCCAAGTGTCGCCGAGGTGTCGCCGACATGCCTCAGCGGTGGCTCCATCGCCAGGTGACATCGTCCATATCCAGGACGGCGGCATCGATGCTCAGCAGAAACGAGCCGTCACCCTCGACCTGGTAGACCACGCGTCGGCCGTTGATCGGGTCCACCAGCCAGCGCGACAGCCCCGGCACCTGTTCCAGGCGGTCGGGCAGTGCGCCGTGCTTGCGGTGGTGCTCGCTCAGCCCCAGGGCGATCACGGCCAGCGCACGGCGGGCCTCGACCCTGGCGGCGATCCGGTTGACCTGCTCGAGCACCACCATCGTCTCGAAGCTGACCGGCATGGAACGTGGCAGCGACCGCACTTGCAGGGCCGATTGCTCATGAAGCGGCCTGCCCCACTGCTCGAGGCGGTCAGACAGCGACTCCAGCATCAGCGCCACGTCCTCATTCAGGCGCCTCGGCTCATGCACGCCGCCTGGACCGATGCGGCCAAGCGCGCCCTCGACATCCCCCAGTTCACCGGCATCGAACAGCTCGAGGACCAGCGCCGCCTCACCGATGGCAGCGCGACGAACCAGGGCCCGGTAGTCCCGCCTCGCCAGCAGTTCGGCCAGGCAGGCACCCGCAGGCGGCGGGGTGTGGGCGAAGGCCGTCTCGAGGGCCATCAGCGCGCGGTTGTCTTCATAGAGCTGCATCGTCGCCGCGACCGCGCCCGGCTCGGTGCCCAGGTGACCGGCCAGCCGCCACAGCACCTCGATGGCCTGCACCGCCGCGGGGCCGTCACCCTGACGCCCGCGCAACTGCGCCTCGACCCCCAGCAGGCGCGCCAGTCTCACCATGCCGGGCACGTGCCCGGCCCGCCCGCCGGTGGTCCGGTCCACGTGCGGGTGGGGCCAGCGGCAGGCGTCGATCATGGCCGCCTCACGCGCCAGGGCCAGGGCCACCGCCTCATCCGCCAGCCAGCGCTGCATCTGCATCGTGGTGGCCTGTTGGGGGTGTCGAAGCGCGTGCTCACGCTCATCGTCCCGGCCGGCACTGAGATGCTCGATGGCGCGGAGGTAGCCTTCGGCCGCGTTATCGGCCCCGGGGGCCGGCGCCGGCCGAAGCGCATCGGTCGACCGCACGCCCCCATGCTGCTGCCATCGCTCAACGGCCCGGTCCAGCCGCCGCTGCGCCTCGGGCGCGCTGTGCAGCACCGCCACCGTCAGCAGCGAAAGACCGATGAAAAACAGCAGCCAGACAACCGCAACGCGGGCCATGATGGGAACACTCCAGCCGGAATCCCCCCTATCCCCATCGGTCCGCGGCGATGTCGAGTCGAGCATCCCCCAGGTGCCGCATCGAAACCCGCCCGTAGCGCAAGGCACTGGTGGATGAGCCACCCGTGGCACCGGCCGGGGCTTTGGGGGTCTGCGGGCGGCCGAGTGTGCGGTGGCCAGCCCGCGGCGGCCTCGTTATGTTTGGACCGGGCCTGCCGGCCCAGGCAGACCCCGCTCCCCAAACACCCGGAACAGACGATGGATATCGAACCGCTCCGTTACGGCATTGTCGGTCTTGGCCGCGCTGGCGTGGGCATTCACCTGCGGCAGTTGAAGCAGCGCCCCGATGCCGAGATCGTGGCCGTGTGCGATCCGCTGGCCGACCGCCGCCAGCGCATCGCCGAGGAGGTCGGCGCCCTGGCCTGCGATTCGCTCGCGGCACTGCTTGCACGCGATGAGGTCGAGGTGGTGGTCGTCGCCACCCCCTCCCACACCCACGTGGCCGATGCCTCGGCGGCGCTGGCCGCGGGCCGCCACGTGGTGGTCGAGAAACCCCTGGCGCTGACCCTGAGCGAGGCCGACGAGCTGATCCGCCTTGCCCGCCACAGCGGCCGGCGCCTGTTCGTTCATCAGAACTACCGCTTCCACAAGGACTTTCAGCACCTGCGGCAGGTGATCGACTCCGGCGTGCTCGGGCCGATCTTCCACGTCAAGTTCTACGCGGTGCGCTACGCGCGGCGCAACGACTGGCAGACGCTGATCCGCTACGGGGGGGGCAACCTCAACAACAAGGCCACCCACCCGCTCGACCAGGTGCTCCAGCTCCTCGGCGCCCCCGTGGCCAGCGCCTTCGGTGACCTTCAGCACATCGCCTCGGCCGGGGATGCCGAGGACCACGTCAAGATCGTGCTGCGGGCCGAAAACGGCATCACCGCCGAGCTCGAACTCAGCGATGCCCAGGCCCTGCCTTTTTCCTACCCCAAGTGGATCGTCTGCGGCCATCACGGCACGCTGTGCAGCGATGGCACCACTTCAACCCTTCGCTACTACGACCCCGCCCAGGCCCCGCCGCTGGCACTCGAGCCCGACACCGCCGCCACCGTCGGCTTCACCGTCAAGGAAGAACTGCCCTGGCGCGAGCGGACCCTGAACGTCGACGATGCCGCGGGCGGCAATTTCTATGATAACGTTGCAGATGTCTTGCGCCGCGGCGGGGAGATGGTGGTCAGCCCCGAATCCGTGCGCGAGATGATGCGGGTGCTTGACCTGATCCGCGCTTCGGCCGCGCCACTGGCCCCGGTCGGCTCTGCGGGTGGGTGACCGCCCCTGCCGGAATCGACGGCTGCCCCCCCTGGGCTATTTCCGCCGGCGCCGTGGACACGCATCGTGACCGGCGGAGGCCAGCAGGGCGGCTTCGCGGCGAGTTGCCGCCACCGCCGGGCGCGGCCGGATGGCGCAGAGGTTCAGGGGGGCGCGGGGCTTGCAGCCGGCGCGGCACGGACGACACAACGGATATTCGGATTTCTTGTATCATGAACCGTGGCCATACCCGGTGCACATGCCCTGGGGGGGAGCAGGTTGCCATCCGCACACCCGGCCCCCGGCCCCCCCCGGCCCCGCCGGGCTGGCGGGCCTGTGGCGGCGGGCCCGGCCAGGGCGCCTGATGCGATGCAGCACCCTGGGGGGTCCGTCCCGGCCGCAGACACCTTCCGCCCCCAACACAGGAGACCATCATTGACAAGCCTTACCGCCAAGCTGGATGAGAAGATCGCCCCCATCTACCAGGAAGTGCTTCAGCGAAACCCCGGTGAGTCGGAGTTCCACCAGGCGGTCCACGAGGTGCTCGAATCGCTCGGACGCGTGATCGTCAAGTATCCCGAGTTCGCCGAGCACAAGATCATCCAGCGCATCTGCGAGCCCGAGCGCCAGATCATCTTCCGCGTGCCCTGGCAGGATGACAATGGCGAGGTGCACATCAACCGTGCCTTCCGCGTCGAGTTCAACAGCGCCCTGGGCCCTTACAAGGGCGGGATGCGGTTTCATCCATCGGTCTACCTCGGCGTGATCAAGTTCCTGGGCTTCGAGCAGATCTTCAAGAACGCGCTCACCGGCCTGCCCATCGGCGGGGGCAAGGGCGGCAGCGACTTCGACCCCAAGGGCCGCAGCGACGGTGAGGTCATGCGCTTCTGCCAGAGCCTGATGACCGAACTCTACCGTCACCTGGGCGAGTACACCGATGTGCCCGCCGGCGACATCGGCGTGGGGCAGCGCGAGATCGGCTACCTGTTCGGCCAGTACAAGCGGATTACCAACCGCTACGAGTCGGGCGTGCTCACGGGCAAGGGCCTGGACTGGGGCGGGTCGCTGGTCCGACGCGAGGCCACCGGCTACGGCACGGTGTTCTTCGCCCAGGAGATGCTGCGGGCGCGCGGCGAGTCGATCGAGGGCA
>PUMS01000015.1 GCA_003551485.1 Phycisphaeraceae bacterium
CAGCCCGCGGCGGGCGTTGAGGTAGTTCACGCCGTCGCCGGCATGGCCGAAGGGCGGCCGGGATTCACCGTACTCTGGGTGGGATGATGCCATCGCTACAGGGGTTCAGCTCGGGTTGGGGGGGGTGTGCTGCTGCGCATCCGCTTCGTCTTCAGCCGGGTCCTGCTCATCGGCAGCGGGCTCATCGGTGTCCGCGGCCTCGTCCTCATCGTCATCCTCGACCTCCTCGCCGCGCTCGATGCGCCACGCCCGCTCGATCTGTTCGGCGGACGGGCCGCGGTCGCTGAGGGTGCGGATGTAGGTGATCAGGTGGCTGAGCTCGCGCTCATCGAGGCGGCCCTGATACGGGGCCATCAGGCCCGCCTGAAAATTGGCCACGGTCTGGGCGCGGGGGTTGAGGATCTGGTCGCGCAGGTACTGCTGGTCGGCCATGAGGGTGCGGCCATCGGCCATCGGCCGTTCATAGCCGTAGACGTCCTTGAGCGTCGGCCCGATGTCGCGCGTGCCATCGACCGAGTGACAGGCCGCGCAGCCGAGCTGATCAAAGATGCGCTTGCCGCGCAGGTGCGGCGGCCGGTCCTCGGCGGCACGCAAATCCTCGAGCTGCTCCTCCATCCAGCGCTGGAAATCGGCCTCGCCGCGGACGAGAACCTTGGTAATCATCTCCGAATGGCTGACGCCGCAGTATTCCGCGCAGTAGAGATCGAAGTCGTCGACCCGAGTGGCCTGGAACCACATCTCGTTAATCCGGCCCGGCACCAGGTCCTGTTTGACCCGGAAGGCGGGGATGTAGAGGCTATGGATCACATCGTCGCTCTTGAGGCTCAGGTGGATCGGCCGGTTGATGGGCACCACCAGCGTGTCACTGGTAACGCCGTTGGGGTACTCGAACCGCCAGTCCCACATCCGGCTGTGGACCGTGATCGGATAGGCATCATCCGGGGTCGTGTGCATCTCGATGAAGCCTTCGAAGCCCCACCAGAACATCATCAGGAAGATGATCGTGGGGATGATCGACCAGGTCAGCTCCAGCGAGGTCGAGTGCGAGGGCGACCGCCGGGCCTTGTGACCCGGGCGGTGGCGGTAGCGGATCAGAAACAGCACCATCGTCGCCATGATCAGCGTGAACGCGGCGACGCTGGACCAGTAGAGAAAGAAAAACAGCCAGTCCACCGACTCGGCCTTGGTCGAGGCCTGCGGCGGCATCCAGAAACCATCGCCAAGCTGGGCAAGCAGCGGCAACATCAATAGCGGCCTCCATCGACCACCCCGGACACACTCGGGACGTTGGCCCCCCCGCTCACCGCCCCCGCCGCGCGGCGGCGGCGGCGATGCTCGCGCCACAGCGCGGTGGCGATCACGCCGCCCAGCACCACCACCGTCAGCGCCCCGCCGACCTTCATCAGCCCCACGGCCTGGAGCGTGTACGCGCCGCGCTGCGGGTCCCAGGCGAAGCAGACCGAGAAGATGAGGTCCAGCACACCCACGTTGCCGCGTTTGGCCTCGTTCAGCCCCATGCGCAGCGCGGCGGCATCGACCTGGAGGTCCAGGTAGCGGCTGACCTTGCCCTCCCCGCTCAGCAGCACCAGCACGCCCGGATGGGCCCACTCGCCCAGCCGGTCATCCCACTTGATGGGAAAGCCCACCGCCTCGCGCAGTCGGTCGACCTCGGTTTCGCTGCCGGTGAGAAAGTGCCAGCCACCGGCGGCCTCGGGCCGGCCCAGCTCGTTGATGTAGGCCTGCTTCTTGGCCCGGGCCAGTTCCGGACCCTCGCGCGGGTCGAAGCTGACGGTGAGGATCGTGTATTCCTGTCCGGGCGTCCAGGCCATGTCGCGTACGGCATCGAGCAGCTTGTTGAGCATCACCGTACACAGCGAGGGGCACTGGTAGTAGCCCAGGTTCAGCACCACCGGCCGCTCGCCGTCGAGCAGCCGGCCGAGCGTGACCTCGCGGCCGGCTCCATCGACCAGCGTGATGTCCAGCGGGATGCGCTCGCCGAGCCGGTCGGTGACCTCGAGGTCCATCGCATCGGGCAACCAGTCGGCGGGCAGGCCGGCATTGCGCTGGCGCTGCGTGCCGTAGCCCGGCGCCTCGGGCGGCAGCATCAGCATCAGGGCAAGCGCTGCGGTCAGCATCGCCGTGATCGTGACTCTTGGATTGGAAGGCTTCATGGTGTAATTCCCGCCCGTCGCGAGGTGCCGGGACGTTGGGTTGCTGCGCCTTGCAGCGGACCATCATGTCCGCCGATTGCTTTGCGTTCACTCCTGCGGGCCGTACTCATCCACCACCAGCCGCATCGCCCGGTCGATGGGAATCGAGTACCGGCCGGCCTCTTCCTCAACCAGTCGGACCTCTTCGAGCCGGCCCTCCTGCTGCTGCTTCAACTCGACACGCTCGCGCGGGACCACATCGTAGTGATGGCGCTGCCGCACCACTTCACGCTGCCACAGGTACAGCGCCTGCGTCAGCACGATCAGCAGCACCACCAGGATGGTGGAGAAGGCGAAGACCGTGCCGACCAGCCGCAGGTTCACATCGCGGCGGCCGGGGGGTGGCGGGTTTTCTTCGTTCGAGGCCATGTCGTCCATGTTTTTTAGGCCGCCCGCGGCCGGCGGTGGAGTGCCGGCCGGCGGCATGGATCATCGGGTCGGATGGTCAGAAGTTCTCAAACCCCAGCGACTCCTCCAGCCGCGGGTCGCGCCTGGGCGCCAGCGCTGCCCTTGCCCCGCGGCGGACCACCCCGATCAGGAACACGCACCCCACCGCCACCGCCAGCCCCACCTCGACCAGCCCCAGCGTCAGCCGCGGGCCGAACTCGGGCATCACCAGCCACAGCATGTCCGCGTAGTGCATTACCAGCAGCCAGATCGCCCACACCGCCAGCACGCCGCGCACGCGCTTGGCATGACGCGACATCAGCCCGGCGAACGGCATCAGGAAGTGGCCCACCAGCAGCACCAGGGCCAGGATCGCCCAACTCCCGAACACCTCCACGTGCGCCGGGTCGGTGCTCAGCCCGCGGTGCTGCATCCAGCCCAGCACCTCCGGCAGCGAGGCATACCACAGCAGCATGTACTGGCTGAAGGCGATGTAGCCCCAGAAGAAGACGAAGCCGAAGAGGAACTTGCCAAGGTCGTGGTAGTGCTCGACGGTGACGCTCGTGGCCAGGTAGCCGCGGCTCTGAAGCAGCATGAGCATGAGAATCCACGCCGCCACCACCGCCATCGCCGCGCCGGAGAAGTAGTAGACGCCGAAGATCGTGCTGTACCAGTGCGGGTTGAGCGACATCAGCAGGTCGAAGGCGGCGAATGTCACCGTCAGCCCGTAGACCAGCAGCAGGATGCCCGACCACTTCTCCATCCGCGCGGTGCGGCCGGCATCGCCATCGCCATCCTGGAGCGTGCTCTGGCGCCAGTACCACCAGCCGATGCCGCCCCAGATGGCCAGGAAGGCGATCCAGCGCAGGATGAACATCGGCTCGTTGAGGTAGGGCCGCTTCTTGAGCGTGAAGTCATCGAGCGTCTGGTGGGGGTAGAGTTCGGCCCGGTCGGCCGCGCCGGCGGCCTCTGCCTCTGCCTGCGCCTGTGACGCGGGCGCAACCTCGGCCGCGGATGCGGCCGGCTCGCCGCGCTGGGCCCAGGGGAAGACCTCGCCGCCGCCCAGGACCACCGACAGGGCGATGGGCACAAAGAGCAGCGCCACCACCGGCATGTTCGCCGCCATCGCCTCGATGGGGCGTCGCACCAGCACCGACCAGCCCGCCCGGCACACGTGCTGAAGCAGCACGAAGAACATCGCTCCCAGCGACAGACTCAGCACGAAGGCGAAGGCCACCAGGTAGGCCAGCATGAACCGCCGCCAGCCATCCTCGGCCATCGCCGCCTGACCCAGCGCGGCGACCAGGCCGATGCCGGCGATCACCGCCAGCCCGCGCTGCCAGCGGCCGGGCTCATCGCCCAGTTCGATGGCATCATCGAGGGACCGGGTTGTGCCATGGGGGTCGGCCAACGTCACACTCCTGGCTTACTGCTGCTCGACTTGTTCGAGCCGTTCGCGTTCCTCTTCAGTCAGGTCGTCGCGCTGCGCCCAGCCGGCGCGCTGAAGCGCCCTCACGTAGGCCACGATCGCCCAGCGGTCCTCGACGCTGATCTGCGGCCCCATCGGCGGCATGGTGTAGCCCGCGGCGGTGCGCACGCCGAGGTTGATCGCGGCGTACATGCGGCCGTCGCGGTACTCCTCGCGGCCCAGGGCCAGGCGGTAGACGGTCTGGCCGGTCTGCTCATCTTCGGTGCTGAAACTCTCCAGCAAATTCCGCGGCGCCAGCCATCCGGGGGTTTCCAGGTCGCTGGCCACGCGGTGGACCATCCCCCCGCCGCGGCCATCGTAGCCGTGGCAGACCGCGCAGTGGATGTTGTACTGCGAACGCCCGCGCTTGAGGAAGTCGAGATCGACCGTCACACGGTCGGGCATTGCCTCGTAGAAACGGCGGCGGCGGTTGCCCTCTTCATCCTCGACCACCTCGTAGCCGCGGTAGTAGTGGTCATCTTCGCGCAGGCGTACATCGTCGGTCAGCAGATCGGCCTCGAGGACGAGCTGCGGGTCGATGCGGAAGGCATCAGCGCGGCGGCGGGGCAGGTCGCGGCCGACGGTGCCGCGCACCGGCGGGCGCATCGCCCGGCCGTCGGCAAAGACATCGCTGGCCGCCTGCGGCTCGTAGCGCGGCTGCACGCCCATGTCCTGGAGGATGCGGAACTTGGGCAGCTCCGACTTGCTCACCCGCGCCTTGAGCAGCAGTGCGATGGGCACCAGCGACAGCACCACCGCGATCGCCACCGTGGCCACCATCCAGAACGGCGGCCGCGGCAGCAGCAGGTCGCGCTTGAGGCGGCCGGGCGTGGGGATGGGCAGGTTTTCACGTCCGTATCGGCTCACGATGACTCTTCTTCTTCCAGCTCGTCAAGGTGTACCTGCTCGATGCTCAGCGGATCGAGCGATTCGAGAAACTGCCGCGTCCAGCGCGGGTCGAACTTCGCATCCTCACCGTCGATGAGGATGAAGAAGCGGTCCTCGGTCACGCGCCGGAACCGCCGGCTCTTGAACAGCGGGTTGTACAGCATGGGCATGCCGTTGAGGGCGAACACGCCGAACACCGTGGCCAGCGCGGCCAGCAGCACCGTGGTCTCGAAGATGATGGCGATGTTGGCCGGCAGGCTGAACTGCGGCTTGCCGCTGACGATGTAGGGATAGCCCTGGAGCGTGGTGGGCACGCCCTCGAACATCGTGGCGTTGGTCCACCACACCAGCAGCAGGCCGCCCAGCAGGCCGATCAGCCCGCCGCCGAGGGTCAGCCAGGGCAGGATCGTCGGCCGCATGCCCAGCACCTTGTGTACGCCGTGGATGGGGAAGGGGCTGTGCAGGTCCCAGCGGGTGTAGCCGGCCTCGCGCACCTGCTTCGCGGCGCGCACCGCGGCGGTGACGTTGGCGTACTCGGCGATCATGGCGTACACCGGGCCGCGCTCGGGGCGGTTCTCAGCCATGGTCCACACCTCCCTTGCCCCCGGAAGCCCCGGAACCCCCGGAAGCCCCGGCTCCCCCGCCGCCCCCGCCGTGCGGGGCGGCGCCGTGGTCGTAATCGTGCGGATGGGCCTCGGGCATCACCGCCTTGACCTCGGCGATCGACACGATCGGCAGGAAGCGGCAGAACAGCAGAAACAGCGTGAAGAACAGGCCGAAGCTGCCCGCCAGCATCCCGATGTCCACCCAGGTGGGGTAGAACATCGTCCAGCTCGAGGGCAGAAAGTCGCGGTGCAGCGAGGTGACGATGATGACGAACCGCTCGAACCACATCCCCACGTTCACGCACATGGCCACGAAGAACAGCACGCCCAGGTGGTTGCGCAGCGGCTTGAACCACAGCAGTTGCGGCGCCGCCACGTTGCACGCCACCATCAGCCAGAATGCCCAGGCATACGGCCCCAGCGGCCTATTCATGAACACGAACTGCTCGAAGTGGTGGCCGCTGTACCAGGCGATGAAGTACTCGACCAGGTACGCGTAGGCCACGATCAGCCCCGTGGCCAGCATGATCTTGGCCATGTTCTCCAGGTGCCGCCGCGTGATCAGCTCGCGAAGTCCGAAATACTGCCGAGCCGGGATCGCCAGCGTCAGCACCATGGCGAAGCCGCCGAACACCGCACCGGCCACGAAGTAGGGCGGGAAGATCGTCGTGTGCCAGCCGGGAAGCTGGCTGATGGCGAAGTCGAAGCTGACCACGCTGTGGACGCTGAGCACCAGCGGCGTGGCCAGTGCCGCCAGCAGCAGATAGGCCCGCTCGTGGCGCACCCAGTGGCGGCTGGAGCCG
>PUMS01000370.1 GCA_003551485.1 Phycisphaeraceae bacterium
GGCTTCTGTCTCCCCTCTCCCTCCGGGAGAGGGGCCGGGGGTGAGGGGCGATTCGGATCGGCCCTGTCCATCAACCCTCACCCCAGCCCTCTCCCGGTGGGAGAGGGAGCCATTTGCAGAGTAGCGGGCCGGGATGGGGGATATCCGCAGCGCCCCGTCGAGTCTGCCCTCACCCCCGGCCCCGCAAGCGCAGAGGGGAGTAAGTGCCCGGCCCATCGAGCCGCTTTCCATCACCGCGCGGCGGGCTGGGGCTGGGGCTGGGCGGTGGGCAGAGGGCGGACTTCGATGGGGGGGATGTCGAACCTGGGGTTCTGGCCCAGGAAGCGGGCGGGGTTGTTGTGGAACAGGTCGATGGCGTCCTGGAGGCTGTGGCCGCGGCGGCGGTACTCGAGCACACACTCCTGGATCGTGAACGGGTCGGAGGGGCCCCAGTCGGCCGAGGAGTTGATCATGATCCGCTCGCGGCCCCAGTGCTCGATGATGTCCACCGCGCGGCGGGGTGAGCACTTGGTGATCGGGTACAGCGTCATGCCCACCCAGTAGCCGCGGTCGTAGCACATGCCGATGGTGTGCTCCTCGACGTGGTCGATCCAGATGCGGGCCGGATCGACGTCCATGCCATCGAGGATTTCGATGATGCGCCTGGTGCCGCGCAGCTTGTCCTCGAGGTGGGGGGTGTGGATGAGGATGAGCTGCTCGTGCTCGATGGCCATCTGGACGTGGGCCTGGAAGATTTCGCACTCGTTGGGCGTGCTCTTGTGCAGGCCGGTCTCGCCCACGCCCAGGACGGTGGGCTTGTCGAAGAACTCGGGCATCTTCGCCAGCACGTCGCGGCTGAGCTGGAGGTTCTCGGCCTCCTTGGGATTGACCGCGACCCAGCAGAAGTGGCGGATGCCGTACCAGGCAGCGCGGGTGGGCTCGAACTCGCTGATCTGGCGGAAGTAGTCGATGAACGTCTCGGGATAGGCCCGGTCGAAGCCGGCCCAGAACGCCGGCTCGACCACGGCGACGACACCGGACATGGCCATCCGCTCGTAGTCCTGCGCGGTGCGGGCGATGCCGTGGTAGTGGGGCTGGATCATGAGCATGGGGTCAGCTCCGGGCCGGTTCGCCGCCGCCGCGCTGCTCGGGGCGGCCGGCATCGGGGTCATCGGAAAAAAGCAGCAGCAGGCGCTCGGCGCGGTCGGGCCGCGTGGAAGGTTCGCTGAGGATCCGCAGCGCCTCGCGCAGCCGGGCGAGGCGGGGGTCGGCATCCTCGGCCAGCGAGCCCCCGCCGCGCTCGTAGCGGTCGAGCGTGGCGGCGATCTCGAGGATCATGCAGCGGGTGTCGAGGAAGTAGGTGTCGAGTACCTCGGGTGCCTTGAGCATCAGATGGTCTCGCGGTGGGTGAGAACGTCAACGGCCCGGTGGCGCCGATGCGCCGCCGGTGGCATCATAGTGCTCCGGGCGATGGCCCGGCAGGATTTGCAGTGGCGCAGCGCGGCCGCTTACTCCCCTCTCCCCTCGGGAGAGGGGCCGGGGGTGAGGGAGGGTTCGGACCAGCCCTGGGTGTCTGCCCTCACCCCAGCCCTCTCCCGCCCCCGGAAGGGGAGAGGGAGTCAGATTTTCGGGGCAGAGGGGCGCAGGACCCGGCCGCGCCGGGCGATCATCAGATGTGGACGGTGGCCTGGGCGCTGGGGGTGGTGATGGGTTTGCGGCCGACGGAGTAGTAGATAAAGCCGGCCTCGGCCATGGCCTCGGGGCGATAGAGGTTGCGGCCGTCGAAGACCACCGCGTGACGCATGCGGCTGCGCAGCAGGTCGAGGTCGGGGTGTTTGAACTCATCCCAGTCGGTGCAGACCACCAGGGCATCGGCGCCCTCGAGTGCCTCGTACATGTCATCGAAGTAGCCCGGCTCATCGCCCACGATCTGGCGGCAGGTGGCGTGGGCGACCGGGTCGTGGGCGCGGACGGCGGCGCCGCGGTCGAGCAGGTGCTGCATGAGGGTGATCGAAGGCGCCTCTCGCACGTCATCGGTGCCGGGCTTGAAGGCGATGCCCCAGACGGCGATGGTCCTGCCCGCGAGCGAGCCGGTGAAATGCTCATCGAGCTTGGCGATGAACGCCCGGCGCTGCTGCTGGTTGACGTCGTGCACGGCGCGCAGCAGTGGGGTGTCGGTGCGCGAGGCCGTGCCCATGTTGATGCACGCCAGCACGTCTTTTGGAAAGCACGAGCCGCCGTAGCCCAGTCCCGGGTAGAGGAACTTGTTGCCGATGCGGCTGTCGGAGCACATGCCGCGTCGGACCTCATCGATGTCGGCGCCGTAGGCCTCGCAGAGGCGGGCGATCTCGTTGATGAAGCTGATCTTGGTCGCGAGCATGGCGTTGGAGGCGTACTTGACCATCTCCGCCGAGCGGATGTCCATGATGAAGATGGGGTTGCCCTGTCGCACGAACGGCTCGTAGAGGTCGCGCAGGCGGTCGCCGGTGCCCTTGTCATCGCAGCCGATGACGACGCGGTCGGGCCGGTTGAAGTCGTTGATGGCCGCCCCTTCCTTGAGGAACTCGGGGTTGGAGGCCATGCGGAAGGGCTTGGCGGTCCGGGCGGCGATGCGCTCGCGGACCTTCTCGTTGGTGCCCACGGGCACGGTGGACTTGACGACGATGATCTTGGCCCGCCGCTCCTCGACCGGCCCGCCGGTGTCACCGGGCGCGGCTTCGATGGCGCGGCCGATGTCATCGGCGGCGGCCAGCACGTAGCGCAGGTCGGCTTCGCCGCTGTCATCGCTGGGCGTGCCCACGCAGATGAAGATGATCTCGGCCGAGGCGTAGGCCGCCTGGGCGTCGGTGGTGAAGTGCAGCCGGCCGGCACGGGCGTTGCGGCGGATCATCTCCTCCAGCCCCGGCTCGTAGATGGGGCAGCCGCCGCGCTTGAGCATGTCGATCTTGGCCTGATCGACGTCGAGGCAGGTGACCTGGTTGCCGGTGTTGGAAAAGCAGGTGCCGGTGACCAGCCCGACGTATCCGGTGCCTACCATGGTGATTCGCATGTCGAGATTCCCCTGTCTTGAGACCGCAGCGCCCACACCGGGTGCCACTGGCGGCTTGTCCACCAGTGTAGATCACCTACCCCCATGGCACTGGCCGGCGGGCAGCCGCTGGCACCCGCACACCACGTGTTCATCGGCCGGATCGGCCCGGCCGTGTAGTTTATGTCAACGGGCTTGCGGGAAGTCTTCGCCCGATGGCCACGCCCAGGTTGCAGCCGTTGCGGGGGTTTTCGGCGTTGCAGCGCACCACTCATGGCCATCGGCTTGCGGACACCTCCGCAAACCGCTGACCATGCCATCCATGCTGCCTGCCTTCGCCCCGGCCCGGAGCCCGCCACCGCCCGGCGACAGGCGGGCTCGCCCCGGTCAGTCTTCATCGGGCAGTTCGAGCGCGGCGGTGACTTCGTTGACGGCGCGGGCGATGCGGGCGGCATCGGGCACGTGGCGGATGCCGACTTCGGCCAGCGTTGCCGGCGGGGCCTGGAGGGCCATGACCTCGGCCAGGGTGCCGGCGAGTCGGCCGAGGCTCTTGATGTAGACGCCCAGCCCCAGAAAGACCAGCCCGCTGAGGCCGGCCACGAGAAAGCCCGCCAGCGACAACGGCAGCAGCAGCCCCGCCGCCGAGAGGATGGCGAGCACCATCAGCATGCCGCCGATGGTCAGAATGGTGTTGCCCAGAACCCCGCTGGTGTGCCTGGCGGCCTGGGCCTGGGAGATGATCAGCAGACGCGGGTCCGTGCGTGGGGTGCTCATAGGTTCATCTCACCGGGTTGGAGAAACGGTGGTCGGTGCGGAACGCTTCCTGGTGCCGTCCGAACACACCGATGGAACTGTTGGCCAGAAAATCCAGCAGCATGGCGATCGAGGGCTCCTCACCGTGGTTGTGCCGCCAGCGCTGCAGCGCCTGCGACATGTTACCGACCGTGTGCGGCTCGTGGTCGCCGGCGGGCCCGCGGAACAGGTCGCGGCAGGCATCCTTGAGCAGTTCGATGGTCGCCTCGGCAAAGCGTCGGCGCTGAAGGCCCACCACGTTCACCCCGCGCACGCGGCAGGGGTGGCCCTCGACGATCATGAACGGCGGCACATCGTGCACGATCCGGCTCATGCCCCCGACGTAGCTGTAGGAGCCGACGGTGACAAAGTGGTGAATGCCGGTCATGCCCCCGACCGCGGCGTGGTCGTGCACGCGGACGTGGCCGGCGAGTTGGGTGCTGTTGGCGATGACGATGTGGCTGCCGATGTGGCAGTCGTGGGCCACGTGCATCCCGCTCATGAACAGGTTGTCGCTGCCGATGCGGGTCACGCCCCCGCCGCAGAGCGTGCCGCGATGGACGGTGACGCCCTCACGCAGTTCGTTGCGGTCGCCGATGATGAGTTCGGAGGGCTCGCCGCGGTACTTGAGGTCCTGCGGGTCGCCGCCCAGGACGACCTGCGGCCAGAGGGTGTTGTGCTCGCCCAGGACGGTGGGGCCGAAGATGGCCACATGGCTGATCAGCCGGCAGCCGCTGCCGATGCGCACCCGCGGGCCGATGTAGCAGAAGGGGCCGACGGCGACATCGTCGGCCAGTTCGGCCTTGGGATCGACCACGGCTTGGGGGTGCACCTGGGCCATCGCTAAGTCCTCCCGCCCCGGTGGGGCGTTACCAGTACGACGTCCAACTCGGCCGATCCTTGCCTGGGTTCGCCGACAGGACGGCGAATCGGCTGCGCGGCGATCTGCCCGCCCACCTCGCCCGCATCAGCGCCTCGCCATGTGCGCATGTCGCGGCGGCGGGCTATCAGAATGCGAGGCGGGGGCAGGCTCATGGTGGGTTCCTGTCATCGTCGCCGACCCGGCTCACCGGGGCCTTGCGGGGGGCTTTCCGGGGGCTTCCGGGGGCTTCCGGGGGGGCGGCATCGCCTCATCATGGTTGGCGGTCAGGTCTGCTCATCATCATCCACCAGCATGAACTTGACCTCGGCCTCGGCCGCCAGTTCCTCGCCCACGTAGGCGCGGCATCGTGTGTGGGCGATGCGGGCGCGGATGCGAACGGCCTCGGCCTCGAGCACCAGTTGGTCGCCGGGGATCACCGGCTTTCGCAGCTTCACGCGGTCCAGCGACAGCAGCACCGCCAGCTTGCCCTTGTGCTCGATGGCCTGGGCGATGACCACCCCCGAGAGCTGCGCCATGGCCTCGACGATCAGAACGCCCGGCATGATGGGCGAGCCGGGGTAGTGGCCGGTGAAGATCGGCTCGTTGATCGAGACGTTCTTGATGCCCACCGCGCGTCGGGCGCCGTCGATCTCGACCACACGGTCGACCAGCAGCATCGGGTAGCGATGCGGCAGCAGGCGCAGCAGGCCCTTGATGTCCAGGGCACTGCCGCTCAACACCTCCTGTCGGCGCTGGTGCTGATACTGCTCAAGCAGCGCCCGCACCAGGGCGTGGTTGAGGGCATGGCCGGACTTGTAGGCCACGATCCGCCCTCGGATCGGCGCGCCCAGCAGGTACAGGTCGCCGATCAGGTCCACGATCTTGTGCCGAACCGGCTCATCTTCGAAGCGGTAGACGTTGCCGCCCAGCGGGCCGGCGGGTCCGACCACGAGGATGTCGCGCTCGGTCAGGTGGCGGCCGATGCCCGCGGCCTGGGCCTGGCGGGCCTCTTCCTCGAGCAGGAAGGTCCGCGCCGGGGCGATCTCGTGGGCATAGTTGCCGTTGGACATGTCGAAGTTTCGCAACTGCCGTCCGATGGCCTCACAGCCACCGTAGTCCAGGTCATAGACCACCTCCATCGCCTGCCCCTCCGGCGGCATGGCGGCGATCATGGCCCCATCATGGCGGATCATCACCGGCTTGCGAACGGTGAACACCCGCCGGGGGGCATCCTGGGTCTCAAGCCCGGCCTCGCTCAGCGCATCGAGATAGGGCTTGGCCGAGCCGTCCATGCCCGGCATCTCGGGGCCCTGGACCTCGATCACCAGGTTGTCGATGCCCATCGCGGCCACCGCCGAGAGGCAGTGCTCGCAGGTGTCGATCGCGACCTCGCCCACCTGGAGGCTGGTCCGCCGCGCGCGCTTGACGACGTTGCTGACCAGGGCGGGGATGTGGGTGTTGCCGGCGTCGGTGCGGACGAATACCACACCGTGATTGGCCGGTGCCGGCTTGAAGGTGACCGTGACCGGCTCACCGGCGAACAGGCCGTGGCCTTCGATCGTGGCGGGTTTGGCGATGGTTCGTTGAAGCGCATCCATGGTCGGTGTCAAAC
>PUMS01000084.1 GCA_003551485.1 Phycisphaeraceae bacterium
CGATCTCGTTGCAGCCGATGATGCAGTAGTCCCATGCATCCTCGGGGCGGATGCCGGCGGCGATCAGGCCGGCCGCGGCCGCATGATCGTTCACCAGCAGCGGCATGCTGCGCCCGTTGGAAAGCAGGTGCAACGCCTTTTCCCAGACGATGGGGTCGATGTCGCGGTGCCAACGCAGGAAACAGTGCGGATCGGCTACCGCCACCCGTTCGAAGCCGCCGAGAAAAGCGAGCGTCACCGCGTTGCACCGGTCGGTGCCGGCATGATCGGCTCCGCCCAACGTGACCGCCTGCGTCTTGGACACACGCCCGAGGTACGAGTTGGATGCGATCTTCAGCAGAAACGCCCCGCACAGCTCGGCCGCGGCATCCGGGTCGGCGGCCGCCTCGTCGGCCAGGGGCGCCAGGGCCCGATCCGGCAGCCCGATCGAAATGGATGTGCCCTGCCCTTCAAGTACCAGCGCCAGGTGCGTCAGCACCATGGCCTGCAACCCCTCGAAAAGGTTCCGCGCCGGCCGGCGGGGCACGTGCCGGCATGCCGATGCCACCCGGCGGTGGAGTGCGGCGATCTGCGGTTCGGGGCAGCGCAGCGCTTCGGCTTCCGCCGCCTCGGCATAGCGCTGGGCCCATTCGATGACAGCGGCCACCGCGATGGCCATCGCCCGGCGGTAGACCTGTTGAGCTTCGCTTCCCCGGCCGGCCTCCTGCTCGAGGTCATGCAGGATCGCATCGAGCCCGCGTTGCACCACGGCCGCGCTGTCGATGGCCAGGTGTCCCGTGCCGGCACCGCCGCCGAGGTGCCGGTCCTTCCACCAGTCCAGCATCTGCGTTGGAACCCGCTCACGCAACCAGTCGGGGTGAATCCAGTCATGCTCGACGCAGGCCTGGGCATCCATCTCGAAGCCGAATTCGGGCATCACGCACCAGGCGCGCGGGGCGATGGACGTGTTCCCGGCAAAGACCGGGTTGCCGTGCATGTCCAGGGGCAGGTTCCGTAGAACGTGCCGCAGGGCCAGCGCCCGGCGCACGGGGGCCGGCTCATCCGCCCAGCGGTGCCATGCCTCGGTCACAAGCCGCGCCCGCGCCAGGCAGACGCTGTCCTGCGCACCAAACAGACGTTCCTGCAACCGCGGCAGAAGACTGCCGCGCGACCCGGTCTCACCTGCAAGTACGGACGTTACCATCGCACCAGCACCTCGAGTTGAAAGCTGTGAAACGTCTCCTCGGCGCGCAGGATGTCGTCCCTGCATGCCTCGGGCCCGGGGTTTTCATCACGCAGGTCACATCCGACGGAGTGTCCCGGCAGAATCTCCACCTGCACCGGCCGGGCCATGTCGGCCACCATCCGACCGATAAGCTGCGGCTCCTCCGTGCCGGCGTTGAACCCGCCCACGAGCGGAACGCGTACCGTCACCGGGGCGGGGGTGTGGGCCAGCAGCCACCTGAGGTTGCGCACCGGCAGGTCGGCATCCCTGCCCAGGGTGCCGGCTTCATAGCGCGCCGGCGACAGGGCCTTGATGTCATAGAGCCACCGATCCACCACCGGCGCGACCCCCTCGAAGTGGGCCTGCGGCACGGCGCCGGCCGTTTCCACGCACCGGTCGTGCCCGCGGCGGCCCATCTCGTGCAGAAACGCCGCCAACGGCCGCGGCTGAATCAGACACTCACCGCCCGATACCGTGACACCGCCGCCGCTGCGTCTCCAGTATCGCGCATCGCGCTCGAGCTCGCGAGCGAGGGCATCGATGTCCCATCGATGCGCCTTCGGATCGTGCGGCGGCCGCGTATCGGGGTTGTGGCACCACCAGCAGCGCAAACTGCACCCCTGCGTGAAGACAGTCGTGCGTATCCCGGGCCCATCCTGGAGGCAGAACCGCTGAATCCGGTTGACCAGCAACTGATGCGCGGAGTTCATTGGCTTTCCGATATTGCCGCTCACGATGTCCGCATTGAGCCCAGGTGGACGCCCCCGCATTGTAGGCCAACCCCCAGGTGGACAAACGCACCGGGCCGATCCTCAGATGGGGGCCCTGAAAAACCTCGCGAATGGCTCCGGCATGCCGCCACTGCGCGACGCGGAGGCGATCGCGATGAGGTTTTTCAGAGGCCCCAGATGAAAATCGGTCCCTGCCCACCGCCGGGTGCCACTGCTGGCTTGTCCACCCGTGTCCCCGACCTGCGCCACGAGCACTGGCTGGCAGGCAGCCAGTAACAGCCGACCCACACTGTACCCCATCCGGCTCGGAATCCCGCCCCCTGCTCCGCACCTGGGCTGCGCCGCTTGCAGCAGGCCCTGAATCATCGCATGATGGCCGCCTGACCCACCTTGTGACATCCGCCGCCGCGCGCCGGCGGCGGCGCAGATGAGCCGCAGCCCTTGCCCTCCGGTCCCGATCCAACCGAACAGCTCAGCCGGCCCGCGAAGCGATGGGCCTATCGCCTGGCCCTGGCGGCGGTGGTGGGCATCCTCGCCGGGATGGCCGCGGCGGTGCTCGAGTGGGCCCTGGTCACCGGGCATGCCAACCTCGCCGGGCGGTTCGCCCACCTGGGCAGTGCCCGGGTGATGCACTTTGACTGGCGCATCGTGCTGCTGCCGGCGGCGGGGTGCTTCATCGCCGGGCTGGCGGCCTACCTGCTGGCCCCCAGCCCGCCCGGCCGCGGCGTGGACGTGCTCACGCGTGCTTTTCACCACCAGCTTGGCCACCTGCCGCTCAGAAGCCCGACGGTGAAGGCCGGCGGGGCGGCGCTGGTGGTCTCCAGCGGCGGCTGCGCGGGGATTCAAAGCCCCATCGCCGCGCTGGGCGCGGCGATCGGGTCGAAGGTCGGCCAGATTTTCGGCGTCAGCCCCCGCTACCGACGTGCCCTGCTGCTGGCCGGGTGCGCGGCGGGGATCGGGGCCATCTTCCGCTGCCCGCTGGGCGGGGCGCTGTTCGCCACGAGCATCCTCTACCGCGAGCCGGAGTTCGAGTCCGATGCCATCGTGCCCTCGTTCGTGGCCTCGGTGCTGGGCTATGCGGTCTACATGGGCTTCTGGGGCTATGAGGATCCCCTGCTGCCGCTGGGCGAGGTGCAGTTTCAGTCCGCGGCGGACCTGCCCTGGTACGCGGCCCTGGGCATCCTGTGCGGCCTGACGGCCATCTTCTTCTATTACTGCCTCACGGTCGTTGAAAAGCACATCGTGCCCCGCACGGGCCTGCCGTTGTGGGCCACCGCGGCCCTGGGCGGCCTGGCCACGGGCGTGCTGGCCCTGTTCATCCCGCAGGTGATGGACAGCCAGTACGCCTTCATTCGCAACGTGCTGGCCGGTCCCGAGCACATGCCCGAGGCACCGCGGCACGCGGGGCAGTGGATATTGCTGCTGATCGCCATCGTCGTGGCCAAGTGCGTGGCGACGGGATTCACCGTCGGCAGCGGGGCGCCCGGGGGCGTGCTGGGTCCTTCGATGTTCATCGGTGGTGCGGTGGGTGCGTTGATGGGGGCCATCGGCATGGCGATCTTCCCCGGCGCCATCGATGAGCCGCTGCGGCAGGCGCTGATTCCGGTGGGCATGGCCGGCTTCTTTGCCGCGGTGATGCGCACACCGCTCGCCGCGATCGTCATGGTGACCGAGATCACCGGCGCCTACGGGCTGATCGCCCCGCTGATGCTGGTCTGCGGCCTCAGCTACGTGCTGGCCCGCCGCCACGGGCTCAACAGCGAGCAGGTGCGCTCGGCGGCCGATTCGCCGGTCCACGCGGCGGACCCGATGATCCACATCCTTGAAGGCTGGCGCATCGAGGAGATCATGCAGCGCAACTGGCCCATGACCGTCGATCCGGATACGGGGCTGGACCAGCTTGTGGCGCGCATCGAGCCGGGCACGCGGCCGGTGATCGCGGTGGCGCGGGATGGTGAGCTGCTGGGGCTGATCTCCGCGGCGGACCTCGGCCGCGTGATGGAGCACATCCACGTCGCCCCCATGCTCCTGGCCAGCGACATCATGCACCGAGACTTTCCCACGCTGACCGCGGAGGAAAACGTCTACAACGCCCTTCACGCCTTCACAGACACCGAGCACGACGTGCTGCCGGTGCTCGGACCGGCGCCGGATCGGCGCTGGCTGGGGATGTTCAGCCGCCGCCTGGTGGTCGATGCGCTCTTCGAGCGGCTGGGCCAGACCCAGGCCAACGTCTTCGATGAGCATGAGGGCCTGACCGCCATCCAGCCCGAGCTTCGCGCCGGCCAGCTCCTGGCGGGCACCGTGTCGCGCCACGCACGGGTCGAACGGCTGTTCGTGCCCATGCAGTGCCTGGGCAAGAGCCTGCGCGAGAGCGACTTCGCCCGGCAGTTCAACGCCCAGGTCATCGCCGTCGAGCAGCGCAACGGCACCCTCCAGTGCCCGCCCGACCCCGATGCCCCCCTCCGCAGCGACCAGCGCCTGATCGCCGTGGTCTGGTCCGACCAGCCCGAGCCCGACAGTCCGGGGGCGGCTGGCAGTTCCCATGCCAGGTAGGTTGTTCGGCGCATCGCCGAACGGCCGGTGGTGAGAGCGGTTTCGGACGGATGTGCCACGTTTTCTCAGACCCCAAGCTGTAGGGTGGGTAGAGCGAGGTCTTCCGAGCGAAACCCACCATTACACCGTGGCGGCCGCGACCGGCGCCGGGACCTTCCACAGGGCCAGGAATGGGTGAGCAGGGGTTGAGCCATCCCCCTGCGATTCGTGGCGGCTTCGGGGTGATGGAGTGCAGCAAACCGTACTCGTACCCGGCATTGGTAGGTTTCGCTCGGCGGACCTCGCTCTACCCACCCTGCAAGGTGGATTGGTGTCGGGTCAGGCGGTGGCACCTCGGTCATCTTCGGTGAAGATGGCTTCGATCTCTGTGGCCAGTTCGGCTCGGGCTGTGTCGATGCCGTCGCCCTTTCGCAGGACGGTGAAGCAGCGCTGGAGGGCCTTGCGGTGGGTGGGGGTGAGTTCGGACAGGGCGGCGGTGGCATCGGCGGCGATGTCGACGGGGGAGCGGTCGGCGTGGTTGCGGCCGGCGATGGCGGCGTGGTGGAGGCGGGCGCGGCCGAAGGCAACGTGGGGGAAGTTGATGTGCTTCATCGGTCCGACCACCAGTCGCTGCGCGCCCAGGGGCAGTGTGTAGACCTTGCTGCGGATGAGCCTGTCCGCGCCCCACCACGCGCCGGCGGCGCCGAGCGTGCCGCCCACGGCGGTGAAGACGCCGAAGGTCAGCCCCCCTGCGGCCACGTCCGCCACCACACCGGTGGCAGCGCCACCCACCGCGCCCATGGCCACGAGCTGGCGCCGGGTGAGGCCGAAGAGTTCGAAGCTTCGTTTCGAGAAGAGTTCCTCGCCCAGCAGGTTCATTGCCGGCTCGTGGCGTTCGATGCCGGCGTGCTCGTAGGCCGCCTCGACCTGCTCGCGGGCCTGCTGCTCACGAATGACAAGGTCGTGGCGGTAACGGTCCTCCAGGCCCGGCCGGTGGGGCTCGACCGGTACATCGGGGCCGAGCTTCTTCTCGACGGTGTGGGTGACCATGTACACGAGCATGTCGGCCACAGCGCCGGCGGCCCGGCCGCGGCGGCGGGCGCGTTCCTCCTCCAGAAGCTGCGTGGCCCGTGCCAGGGGCCCGCGCCAGGCCTCATGCAGCTCGGCAAAGGTGCGCAGCAGTTCGACGTGGCGGTGGAACGGGGCCATCAGGGCGTTGAACACACGCACGACCTTGAAATACTGCCCCAGCGCATCGCGCCATGCCTCGAGGTGGTCGGCCTTGCCGATGGGGTTGATCAGCGCCATCGACGGCCGGCCGGTCCAGCGCAGAATCTCCATTTCCGGCTCGTACTCATCGCCGTAGGGCACCGAGCCATCGACCACGTAGAGGATGCCGGCCCCTTCGAGAATGGGCGTCAGCAGCTTGCATTCGTCGGCGAATGTACCCCTGTCGCGGTGGGCCGCAACGAACTCGGCCACCACACGGGAACGCTCGGCAGCGCTGGGCTGGCATCTCTTCATCCAGTCCAGCGCACGGCGGGCACGCTGGAAACCGGGGGTGTCGACCAGCTCGTAGATGACTTCGCCATCGACCTCCATGGGAAAGCGCTGACATCGCTTTGTCGTGCCCGGCATCCGGCCGATGGGCACGCGGCGGTCCTGGGCCAGCGTCGAGACGATGCTGGACTTGCCCTTGTTGGGGTGGCCGACCACGGCGAACACCGGCCGCTGCATCAGGCCTTCTCCTTGACCAGCAGTGCCAGGCGAAGCTGCG
>PUMS01000405.1 GCA_003551485.1 Phycisphaeraceae bacterium
ACCACCGGCTTCCTGATCGCCGCGCCCACCGCCAGGATCGCGGCGTTGGGCGGGTTGATGATGGCGTTGAACTGATCGACCCCGTACATGCCCAGGTTGCTGAGGGTGAAGGTGGAATCGGCCATCTCTTCGATGGTCAGGCCCTGCGTGCGCGCCTTCTCGGCCAGCTTCCGCGTCTGTTCGTTGATCGAGCGGACCGAGATGTCCTGCACGTTGCGGATCACCGGCACCACCAGGCCGCCGCCTTTTTCCTCGGGCAGGGCCACGGCGATGCCGATGTTGACCGTGCCGTGCTGCTCGATCACCTCACCGCCCCAACTGCTGTTGACCACCGGGTGCTGCACCAGGGCCGTGGCGCAGGCGCGGACGATGAAGTCGTTGACCGAGAGTTTCACGCCGCGATCGGCGAGCTGTTCGTTGAGCGTCTTACGCAGGTCCAGCAGCGGGTCCATGTCCACCTGCACGGTGACCTGGAAATGGGGGATGGTGGTCTTGGCCTCGACCAGGCGTTTGGCGATGGTCTTGCGCACGCCGCTGAGCTTGATCTTGCGGCTCTCGAGCTTCGGCGCGGCGGGCGGGGGCGATGGCGCAGCGGCGGGTTTTTCCTTTTCCTTTCCGGCCGCGGCGGGCTCGGGCTTTCTCTCGGCCGCGGCCAGCACATCCCGCTTGATGATCCGGCCCTCGGGCCCGCTGCCCTGGATCGTGCTCAGGTCCAGGCCCTTCTCCTCGGCGATGCGCCGGGCCACAGGGCTGACGCGAATGCGGCCCTTGTCCGCCTTCCCGCCCGCATGCTCCTTGTCGGCCGGCTCGGTTTGCGCTTCTTGCTCTTGCTCCTTCTCCTTCGGCTTCCTGCCCTCGTCCTCGTCCTCGGCCGGCTCTCGCTCTTTTTTCTCAGTGGTGGCGGCTTTCGCCTGGCCTTCGCCGCCCTCATCACCGGCCGCGGCGGCATCGTCGACGCTCTCGCCTTCCTCGGCGAGGATGAGGATGACCGAGCCCACGGGCGTGGTCTGGCCTTCCTCGACGGCGAGGCGGGCCACCTTCCCATCGTCGAAGGCCTGCAACTCCATGGTGGCCTTGTCGGTCTCGACGTCGGCCAGCACGTCGCCGGCATTGACCTCATCGCCGACACCGACACGCCATTTGAGCAGCGTGCCTTCTTCCATCGTGTCCGAGAGGCGGGGCATTTCGATCCGGATGGGCATCGGGGGCGACCTCCTGTTGACCGCGACGGCGGGGTGGGCCGTATTATGGCGGCCCCGCGACCGCCTGACAAAGCCCGCGGGCGATGGACCATAGCCCACCGGTCCCCCACGGGAAACCGCCCCGCCCAGGAGCCGCGCCCATGAGCACGGAAATGGCCGTGATCTTCGACGTCGATGGCGTGCTGATCGACTCCTACCGCCCCCACTTCGAGAGCTGGCGGATGCTCGCCGCCGAGCACGGCATCACCATGACCGAGCAGCAGTTCCAGTCCACCTTCGGCCGCACCAGCCGCGACATCATCGCCCACTTCTGGGGCGACCGCATCGACCCGGCCCAGATACCGGACATGGACGAGCGAAAGGAGGCCCTGTACCGCCAGATCATCCAGGGCAACTTCCCGGCGATGGCGGGCGCGGCGGAGTTGATCGATGCCCTCCACGCGGCCGGATTCCGACTGGCCGTGGGCTCTTCCGGCCCGCCGCAGAACGTTGATCTGACACTGATGCTACTCGGCCGCGATGGCCGCATCCACGCCCGCATCACCGGCGCCGACGTGCAGCGCGGCAAACCGGACCCGCAAGTCTTCCTCATCGCTGCCGACCGCCTGGGCATCGCACCCGCCGCCTGCGCCGTGATCGAGGACGCCCCCGCCGGCATCGCCGCCGCCCGCGCTGCGGGCATGGCCGCCATCGCCCTCACCGGCACCGCCGATGCCGCCGGCCTGGCCGAGGCCGACCTGGTGGTCCACTCCCTGCACGACCTGACCCCCCAGCGCATCGCCGACCTGATTCGCCAGAGGGCGGCCCGGCCCCCGCAGCGCTGATGCGCCGGGTCTCACTCCTCTACCCTTCCCGGCGGGGGTTGGGGTCAGGAAGGTTTCGTACATGCCTCCGTGCCGCTTTGAGCTGGATCGGCCCGCCATCTGATGTAGAGTGGCAATGGTGATGGTCTCCCAACCCTCGATCCTCGGCATCGTCACCGCCGCCGGGCGCGCGCGGCGGATGGGGGCGGCCAAGGCGCTGCTGGCGGTGCGGGGGCGGCCGATGGTGGTTGCGGTGGCCGCCGCGCTGATCGAAGGCGGTGTGAGCGAGGTGGTGATCGTGGTCAATCCCCAGATCGCCGCGGCGTTGCCGTCGCTGCCGCCGGGGGTTCGGCTGGTGGTCAACGATGATCCCGACACGCCCATGATCGCATCCGTAAGACTGGGACTGACCGAGCACGAGCGGGCCCGCGGGCTGGGTGAGGGCGATGGCATCGCCATCTGCCCCTGCGATGCGGCGGGGCTGACCGCGGCGGATGTGCAGCGATGCATCGCCGCGTTCCACCAGCACCGCGACCGCATCATCATCGCCTCCCACGCCGGCCGGCGCGGCCACCCCCTGATCCTGCCCGCAGCGCTTGCAGCGGTGGTGCATTCGAGGGAATGCGACGGCGGGCTCAACCTCCTCGCCCGCCACCGCCCGCAGCACGTGATTCTGGTCGACTGCCCGGGAACCGGGCCGATCGCCAACGTCAACACCCCGGCCGACTACGAACGGCTGCAATAGCCCCAGGGCGGCAGTGGCAGTGGCGGCGAGATGGGAATTTTTCCAACTCTTGGGAACCGACCTTGGCGCGGGGCGTCCAATGTCAGTGGATCGCGACCGGCGGATGGCCGGTCCGAAACCTTGAACCGCGCCGCAGCGCAGCGCCCATTTGAGACAAAGGAGCCCGCCATGTCCGGTTACAGCCCCGTGAAACCGATCCGGTTGATGTTGTTGACCCTGGCAGTGATGCTTCTCGCAGCGGGAGTCTCGCCCGCCTGCGCGGAGCAGGAGGCGCGCGGCGGCATCGTCATGGCGCCCGAGGGCGGGCGACTCGATGCCCTCGATGAGCAGGGCCAACTCATCGGCCCCTGCCCGCTCGAGCATACCGATGTCCAGGTCCACATCAGCGGCCACTTCACACGCGTCGATGTCACGCAGCGATACCGCAACCCCTACGAGCACAAGATCGAGGCCGTCTACACCTTCCCGCTGAGCCACCGCGGGGCGGTCGACCGGATGACCATGACCATCGGCGACCGCATCATCGAGGGCGAGGTCCGACAGCGCGACATCGCCAGGCGCATCTACGAGGGGGCGCGGCGGCAGGGCTACGTCGCGGCGCTGCTCGAGCAGGAGCGGCCCAACATCTTCACCCAGTCCGTGGCCAACATCGAGCCCGATGCCGAGGTCGAAATCCGCATCAGCTACATCGAGGTGCTCGAGTCGGTCGATGGCCAGTACCACTTCCACTTCCCCACCGTCGTCGCCCCGCGCTACACGCCCGGCCGGCCACTGACGGATATGGGGCAACTGCCCGATGGGGTTCGGGCGCGACCGGGCCTGGTCATGGCCGCCCCGGCCGAGATCACAACCGAGCGCGGCGGGGAAATCGCCGGCCTGACCAGCGACTGGCTGCATCAGCACACCATCCCCATTCATGCCGACTCGCCCATCGTCGAGCCGCGGAAACGCGCTGCGCGCGACGCCCGCGTGCAGTTCCGCGCTGCGTTCGATGATGGGGCCGTCGAGCGGGGCATGGTATTTGAGGATGGAGTGGGCTTTGTCGGCGACAACTGGTTCTTCTGCCCGCCGCGCCTGCTGCCGGCGCCCGGTGAGCCGTTCGCCGTCGATACCGACCAGGTGCCCGACGCCAGCCGCGTCACCCCCATGCCCGTCAAGCCCGACCAGCGTGCCGGCCACGACATCAACATCCGCGTACACATCGACACCGGTGGGCCGGGGATCACCGACATCGACTCATCCAGCCACGGCATCGAACACGAGGTGAACGCCGAGCAGCCCCGGCGCGCCACGGTGCGGCTTCGCAACGAGCGTGAGATTCCCAACCGCGACTTCCGGCTCACCTGGGAGCTGACCAGCGAGGGGATCGAAGAAGCCATCCTGACCCACACCGGCGATGAAGACGCCTACCGCGACTTCGCCGGCGGCTTCTTCACGCTGATCCTCCAGCCGCCGGCGCGGGTGGCGGATGAAGATGTGCGGCCGCGCGAGCTGATCTTCGTGCTGGACAACTCCGGCTCGATGCTCGGCGCCCGTGCCCGCCTCGCCGACCGCTCGGCCCTGGATGCGGCCAAGGATGTGATCTCCAAGGCCATCCACACCATGCGCCCCGATGACCGGTTCAACATCATCAGCTTCAACCACACGCTCGCAGCGCTGTGGGAGCAGCCCCGGGCCAACACCGCCGCCAACCGCGCCAGCGCCCAGCAATTCATCGACCGGCGCCAGGGCGGCGGTGGCACCGAAATGCGAAACGCCGTGCTGCGCGCCCTGGGCGCCGGGCCGTTCGAGGCCCATCGCCCGCGGCCGGATGAGGATGGCAAGCAGCCGATGCGCATCGTCCTGTTTGTCACCGATGGCCTGGTCAGCAACGATGCGGCCATCATCCGCGCCGTGCGCGATCACGCCCACGAGACGCGGGTGTTCACCATCGGCATGAGCCAGGCGCCCAACCGCCACCTGCTCGATGAGATGGCACGCGTGGGCCGCGGCGCGGTGGACTACGCCCTGCCTTACGATGATGTCGATCCGATCGTGCAGCGCTTCGCCGACCGCATTGCCACGCCGGTGCTGACCGACATCGACCTGAGCTTCGAGGGCATCGAGGTCACCGACGTGCTGCCCTCCCCCGAGCACATGCCCGACCTGTTCGACTTCGAGCCGCTGGTCATCCACGGCCGCTACAGCAAACCCGGCGAGGGTACGCTGACCATCCGCGGCCGCACCGGCGGCGGGCCCTACGAGCGGCGACTCGATCTGACCCTGCCCGAGCACCAGCCGCAACACGACACCATCGCCACGCTCTGGGCGCGGCGGAAGGTGGGCGAACTGATGCGCGAAGGCGACGACGAAGAAGCCATCATCAAGCTCGGCGAGAGCTTCCAGATCGTCACGCAGCACACCAGCTTCATCGCGGTGGACCGCCACCGGGTGACGCTGGGCGGTAATCCGGTGCTGGTGCGCATTCCCATCGAGTTTCCCGAGGGCATGTCGTGGGAGGGCATCTTCGGAGACACTGGGCTGCGCGGGCTGGACGAGCGGGAAGTGGCCGAGCGCGCATTTCAGCGTCACCGCCTCGATGCCGCGGCCCCCGATTTCGTCGGTGGTTGGGTGGGGGTGGAAGAGCCGTTGCCTGCCGCGCCCAGGCGGCCACAGGCCGAGATGAGGCCGCGCGTGCGTGAGTTGCCGGATCAGGCACGCGTGCGCGATGCGTTCGGTATGGCCGCGCCCGCGGTACGACCGGTGCCCGAGCGTGCGGAAGCCGCCTCGCCGCGGCCCGCGATGCAGCCGCCTCCCGCCGACCGACCTCCACAGGCCGCCGAGCGGCAGGACGGCCGCGTCGTCTTCATGTACCGCGAGCAGCACGCCGAGCCCCGCGCCACCCGCGGCCGCCAACTGCTGCGGGTGCCGGCCGGCCCCGTGCCGGGCGCGCCCGAGGGCGTCACGGTCGAGGTGGTGGCGCTGAGCAGCGCGGCCGAAGACCGCGTGATCGAACGGCTCAACGCCCTGCTCGGGTTCGATCCCGAGGCCGCTGCACAGGCCCCGCCCGCTTTCGGCCGCGCCGTGCGCGACAGGGAGGACGACCTGCTCGTGGTGACGGTCTCGCCCATCGCGGAAATCCTCGAGCCTTTCGCCGCGCGGCTGGATGAGAAGGATGCGGACCGGGCGGCGGTACTGGATGAGATGTTCGAGGCCCTCGAGCGCGGCATCGCGACCGTCCGCCGCGACTTCACACTCCACCGCGTGCTCGATGAATCGCTCCACAGGCAGGTCATGGCTTTGCGCGAGAAACCCGATGCCGCCGCCGCGACCGCGCGCCACCGCGTGACCGTCCTGCTGTGGAACCTCGATGATGACACACTCTCGGCCCTGGCCAACCTCGGCTTCGAGCACGAGGCCACCGCGCAGGAGGCATCCTTCCTCGTCGGCCGCATCGACGCCGGCCGCCTCGAGGCCCTGGCCCTGCACGAGGCCGTCCGCCGCATC
>PUMS01000113.1 GCA_003551485.1 Phycisphaeraceae bacterium
GGGCGGCATGCGGCCGCCTACCGCCAGCTTGTCACCGGGAACGTGTCCAGCGGGCGCGGCGGGCATGGCAACCGGACGTTCTGGGGGGTGAGCCGGTTCTGGTTCGACAGATGGCCGGTGCGCCTTCCCGACACGGACGACGACCGTTTCCATCGGATGAGCGGCGGCGGATACGGGAACCTGCTGCGGAACCCGGAGACCCTGACCGCGCCGGGACGGGACGGCCCGCGACCCACCGTGGCCTACCAGCAGATCCGGGAGGGCCTGCAGGAGACGGAAGCCCGGCTGATCATCGAGATCGCCCTCGCCCACGAGGATCTGCGGGAGCGCCTCGGCGACGACCTGGCCGAGCGCAGCGCGGCCGTGCTGCGCGACCATGTGCGGATGTTCCAGGCGGGCCAGGCGGTGTGGGGCGCGGCCGGCGCCCTGCCCTGGCGCGAGCACGCCCGCGATCTGTTCGACACCGCCGGCGCCGTCCAGGACGCCTTGGGCACCCTCAGCCTCCGCGACCGCGCGCCCATCGCCGAGGTGCCCTGACCCAGGCGGGCCGGCGCTGGGTGTGGGTCACCGTCAGCCAGCGCATGAACTGCGAGAGGTCGCCGTCGGCCCGGGGGGGGGGAGCACCAGGTACCAGTGGTTGGGCATGAGGCAGTAGCCCAGCAGGCGTGGATTGAGCCGATCGACCGCTTCCTGCAGCACCCGCTCGAACGCGGCGCAGTCGGCATCCTTCTCAAACAGCACCATGCGGCCCACGCCACGGTTGAGCACGTGGTACGCATAGCCGCCGCTGGCGATGCGGGGTCGTCGGAGTATGGACCGACGTTATCCGCAACGCGGCCTGAACACATTCAAAGACTCCCGACCCCTTTTCGCGGCCGACCCCTTTTCGCGGCAAAGACTCCCGACCCCTTTTCACCAGGGAAGCACGTTGGCGATCAGGTCGGTGTGCTCGCCGGGGAGGGGGCCGCGCTTGAGTTGGATGATGGGGAGTTGGCGGGGGCAGAACAGGCGCAGGGGCAGGGCGGTTTCGCCCAGGCCGCGGCTGACCACGGCGAGGGTGTCGCGGTGGCGCAGGACGCCGGCGGACAGGTGCAGCGGCAGGTCAGTCGAGTTGTACAGGGCCCGCCGCCACAGCAGACGCAACTGCCCGCCGTGGGTGTGGCCGGCCAGCAGCAGGTGGATGCCCAGGTCCGAGGCCGTGGCCAGGGCCGTGGGGTAATGCGACAGCAGGATGCGAAAGGCCGACCGGCCATCGCGGCCGAGGTGGCCGGCAAGTTCCACCGCATCGGGCCGACGGGTGTTGTCGCCATCCAGGCCGCAAAGGGCAAGGGGCAGGCGTCCGGGCCGTGCGACGGTGTTGTCCAGCCAGTGGATGTCCAGTTCGCCCAGGCGGCGGCGAAGGTCGGGGTTGTCGTGGTTGCCGAAGACACCGTAGCAGCCCAGCCGCGGGCGAAGGCGCTCCAGGAGGTGGCCCAACAACTCCGCCGCGGCCGACTCATCCCCGCTGCGGTCCATGTAGTCGCCGGTGAACAGGGCCAGGTCCAGCCGCATCGAGGCCAGCCGACCCGCGATCCGGTCGGCCCGATCCCGTGCATCGTGGCCGCGGCGGATGTGGAAGTCCGTCAGATGCGCCAGGCGCAGCCCATCCAGGCACGCGGGCAGGTGGGGAAATGAAAGGGTGACGGGCTCGAGCATGGTCAGGGGCGTCAGGGGCGCGTTAGCGGCGGGCACTTGCGGGACGGTGTCGGTCTGCGAGACGATCCGGGCAATTGGATGAGATCGAAACCCCCTGCGGCCGGATGGGGCGGTCGGCGCAAGGCCGCTGGGATGTTCCTGCCAAGGGTTCGGTGGCCCGCCTCAGCGATGCCGTCTTTCGAGGTGGCCGGCACTGTCTCCCAGACCGCCCAACGCCCCCTTGGCCCCAAGCCCGAGCCCGGTGACACCAGTGGCTTCTGCGCCAGGGCTTTGCCTCATGCCATCGGCACCGGCTGGCAGGCGGCCGGTGACCGGTGACGCCCGATGCATGGTACGTCGCCCAGCCCCGGAGGTGTGGACACACCCGGCTCGGGGGCCGGGGATCGGGGGCGCCGGCAGCGGTACATCTTGCTGCGGCGCCCTCGACTTCATAGAGTGTAGCAGAGGCTGTGCCACCGCCGCAGCACCCCATTGCCGCGGCAGCCCACGTGGGGCGCCGGCGCAGCCGAAAACGGACTCGGTCCAGGAGGTCGTAATGGCCAAGATGTTCTACACACTGGAAGAGGCAGCCGAGCGGCTCGGGGTTGATGTCGAGCAGGTCCGCGAACTGGCCGCCGAAGGCAAACTCCAGCAGTTCCGCGACCGCGACAAGCTCATGTTCAAGCGTGAGCAGGTCGAATCACTGGCCAAGGAACAGGGCGGCGCGGCCGACGCCAGCGGCGACGAGGACAGCGCCGTCCCGCTCAAGCCCAGCGACAGCGGCGATACCGACCAGATCGCCCTGGCGGGTGAGAGCGCCATCGAGCTCGACAGCAATGCCAGCGAGGCGAGCGACAAAGCCAGTTCGTCCGGTGCCAGTGAGAGCGGTAGCGGCAGCGGCCAACGGGCCTCGAAGGAGGATTCGCGCGAGGCCACGGGCATCAGCGTCTTCGATGCCAGCGAGGTCGGCGGTGCCGACCCCATGGCGCAGACGCAGATGACGGAGAACATCGACGATCAGGACCTGGCGCTGGAGAGCGTCGGCTCCGGCTCGGGCCTGCTGGACCTGACACGGGAGAGCGATGACACCAGCCTCGGGGCGGAACTGCTTGATGAGATCTACCCACCGGGCGACACCTCCGCCGGTTCGGCCGCGGTCAGCGCCTCCTCGGGTGTGTTCGAGGGGGTGCTGCCGGGCGATACCGCCTCCGGTGCCGCCGGCCTGGACGAAGAGTCGGCGGCGCCTGCGGACGCCGGTTACGACATGATGGTCGCCACGGAGGCCGAGCCCTACGACCCCGCGGGCAGCTACATGTCGTTCGGCTTCCTGCTGGGTGCGATGGTGGCGCTGCTGCTGGTGATGATCATCGGCCTGGCCACGTTCATGGGCGTGCCGATCCAGCTCACGGCCACGCTGGCCGGCGAGCCGGGTGCCAGCAGCCTGCTGATCTACGCCTTCGCGATCCTCGCCCTCAGCGCGATCATGGGCGTGGCCGGCTACTTCATCGGCAAAGCCGCCCAATCCGCCTGACCCCCCCCCGGAAGGCTCCGCCCGCCCGGAAGGGGGCCGGAATCCTGGGAAACCCCGGAACGTGGAACCGGCGAGCGGTGGCTCCGTGAGCCCGCCGCAAGCGCGCGGGTTGCCCGCCACCTCGCCATGACCCCCCAGCCACCCCAACCCGACCCCATCAGCGCCGGGGCGGGGCGCCGACCTCATTGCGATGATGACCCGGGCCGAACCCGGAACGGGTTGCGGGCGGCCCCACCGGGTAATGATCCTGTTCACCGTGGACCTGACCGCCTCATGAAGTTGACCCACTACGGAAAGAGGGAATGGCTGACCATCCTTGCGGTCGCAGCGGTGCTCGCGGCGGTGTTTGTGGCCATCGGGTGGTACCTGGGCGTGGCCCTTGTGGCGGTTGTGGCATTGGCTCTGCTGAGCTTCTTCCGCGACCCGCACCGTGAGGTTCCCACGCCGCGCAACATCATGGTCAGCCCGGCCGATGGCAAGGTCAGTTCCGTACATGAGCTGGAGCACTACGAGCCGCTGGGCGAGGCGGCGGTGTGCGTACGGATTTTCCTGTCGGTGCTCGACGTGCACGTCAACCGCAGCCCGTGCCACGCGATGGTTGCATCCATCCATCACCAGCCCGGCCGCCACCTCAACGCCATGCGCGGCGAATCGGCGAAGGTCAACGAGTCGCTGACCATGCGGCTGGTCCACCCCACACGCGGCCACCCGGTGGCGGTGGTGCGCCAGGTCGCCGGGGCGGTGGCGCGGCGGATCGTCTGTGCGGCCGGGCCGGGGGACATCCTCCAGCGCGGTCAGCGTTACGGGATGATCAAGTTCGGCTCGACGACCGAACTCTACCTGCCCCGCTCCAGCGAGCCCCGTATCCGCATCACCAAGGGCCAGCGCGTCTACGGTGGCAGCACCATCCTCGCCGAGGTCCATCCCCGCAGCACCGCCCCGGCCACCCTACCCGCCATGCAACCCGGCGCTGCCCCTGCTGCGGACGCTTCAACCCCCGCCCCCACCGCCGCACCGGCCCCCTCCACTGAATCCACACCCCAGGCCCCCACCCGCTAGCGTCCCCGTTCCCCCAATCCACCCGTCCCCACGAACCATGCCGCCGGCCAGCCTGGCCGGACCGGCTGGACACTTCGACCCACCGCGTTATGATCCACCCGGTGACGCCACCTTAGCTCAATTGGCAGAGCAGCCGCCTTGTAAGCGGCAGGTTGCCGGTTCGACTCCGGCAGGTGGCTTTGCCGCCAGAGGATGTCCGGGGGTTGAGGTGCTCCCCATGCACTGGGCGCGCATCGGGGGGAGAGGGGGTACGGGCTAACCAGACAGAGAGTCCCGGAGGGCTCTGCCACGGCGTTGCTGACTGCGATCGAGCCTAGCGGTCGGCGCGGATGTCGTAGGCGATCAGTTCCGTGCCGCGCCGGACGAACAGCAGGCCGTGGGCGATGGTCGGATGGGCCCAGAGCCGCTCGCGATCGCGAGGAAGGGAGACGCGGCCGACGATGCCGGCACCCTCATCGGTGATCCGGGCAACACCGAACTGGCCTCGCTCGGCGAACCAGTACAACAGACCATCGGCCCAGGCGATGGCGCCCTTGGCGATGTCCGCGGCCTGGCCGACCTTGCGGCCACTGGCGGCATCGAGCACCACAAGGGATGAGTCCATGCCGTAGATGCGGCCGTCGACCTCGACCAGGCCGCCGAGTTGGACCGACAGGTCGTTGTTGCGCCAGGCCACCGTCGCTTGCGAGCCATCCTCGCTGAGGCGCACGGCCATGCTCCCGTGGCCGTAACCGGCGGAGGTGATGATCAGGCCGTCGTGATACAGCGGCGTGGTGGTGTGTACCCCGTGACGGTTGCGGAAGGGGATGCGCCACAGCAGCCGACCATCGGCGGCATCGACGCCGACCAGGGCGTGCGACAGGTGCGTGACGATCAGTTGTCTGCCGTTGTGTTCGATCAGGGCCGGGCTGCAATAGGCGCTGACCATGGCGCCGTCGGGGCCGTTCACCGCGGGCGTGGTCCACACCGGCTCGCCGTTGCGCACGTCCAGGGCCACGATGCTCGCCCTCGAGCCGCCGGGCGTGAACACGACCCTGCCATCGTAGACCAGCGGCGACTCGGAAATGCCCCACTGGATGTTGCGCCCCCCGAATCGCTCCAGCAGGTCGACGCTCCACAGTTCGCGGCCGGTGGCCGCATCCATGGCCACGGCCTTGCCCATCCCGCTGACCAGGAAGACCCGTCCATCGGCGACAACCGGTGTGCTGCGCGTTCCCCTGTAGCTGCGCGCCCATTCCGGGCCGTAGGGCCGCTTCCAGCGCAGGTTCCCCTCCAGGTCGATCGCGTAGAGGTAGCCGGTCTGCCGATCCTCGATGCCGGCGGTATAGGCCGTGTCACCGGCAACCGACACGCTCGAGTAACCGTGGCCGATCGTGATCGACCAGGCCCGCGGCGGCCCGTCTTCGGGCCAGCTTTGCAGCAGGTCGGATGCGGGGAACTGACCCGTGCGGTCCGGCCCGCGCCAGTCGGGGCTGGCCGCGGCAAAGGCCATCCCGGAGGCCAGCAACCCTGTAACACTGAGTATCACCATCGTGCGCAACATTTGATCCGTCCTTCCTGAAAGCCCGGGGCGGCCCATCGTTCCGCCCCGCACGGGCGGGGTGATGATGGTGGGCCGCATCATATCGTACCACTTCATCCTGATAAACGTCGGCATCGTCGGCGGATTGCATCCGCATGGGCGCCGTGGCCGAGAGCCACGACCGGCCGCGCTGCTCACCGGGCCCGGTCGCCGCTGGGGATGCTGCTGGTGAGCTGAACCGGCTGCCTTGCGGGATCGAACTGAAGGGCGGAGGTGGGACAGGCATCCACGCACAGCTTCGCCGCGCGGCCGAGCCCTTCGGCGATCGAGGCGCCGCCGGGCGCGGCCAGGCGGATGTCGAAACCTCGGCCGATGAACGTCACGCCCAGCGGCTCGCCGACC
>PUMS01000380.1 GCA_003551485.1 Phycisphaeraceae bacterium
GCGCGCTTTCTGGGCACGCCCAGGCGGTGCCGCGGGGGGGAGCGAGTCCGGTGCTCGACCGTAAGCTACGGTTTTGAAGGCGATTATAGTTTTACTGAGGCTTCCTGGCCGTTTCGGCATCGCCCTTGCTTACGAGGGGTGGTGAAACGGTGACACCGCGGCTGCTGTTTTGAGCATGACCGGTACATCGCGGTGAGCAACCTGCCCCTGGCCGTGTCGGGTTCGCTGAACCGCACACGGTCAGAGGGACGCCCCCGGGCCCGCATCGGTGACCGGCCAACGGAGGCCGGTGGTGCCGGGCCGGGGATGTCGGCACCGGTCCAAGGCCCTGGTCCCGGACCCGGCCCGCAGCCTCGCCGGCAGACATCTGACACCCACGCACTGAAAGGGATGATCGTGACGCCACAGCAACTGACCGCCACAGACAACAACCGCGAGGCCGCGACGCTCCAGTCGCCCAGGGACGTGATCGCCCTGGCCCGGGAGACGGGGGCGAAGATTCTGGACCTTCGCTTCATGGACTTTCCCGGCATGTGGCAGCACACCTCGTTTCCCATCTCCCAGCTCACCGAGGACTGCTTCGAGGAAGGTTTCGGTTTCGACGGCTCCTCGATCCGCGGCTGGCAGGCGATCAACGAGTCGGACATGCTGCTCAGGCCGGTGGCCGACACCGCCTTCATCGATCCGTTCTGCAAGGAGCCGACGCTGGCGATCATCTGCAACATCGCCGACCCCGTCACCGGTGCCGACTACACCCGCGACCCCCGCAACATCGCGCGCAAGGCGGTGAAGTTCATGCAGGCCACCGGCATCGCCGACACCTGCTTCATCGGGCCCGAGGCCGAGTTCTTCATCTTCGATGACGTGCGCTACGATGCCCGCTCCAACGCGGCCTTCTACTTCCTGGACTCGGCCGAAGGCGCCTGGAACAGCGGTCGCATCGAGGAAGGGGGCAACCTTGGCCACAAGCTGCGCCACAAGGAAGGCTACTTCCCCTGCCCGCCCTCGGACACGCTGATGGACATCCGCACGGAAATGGTGCTGCACATGATCGCCTGCGGCATCGACGTCGAGTGCCACCACCACGAGGTGGCCACCGGCGGTCAGTGCGAGATCGACATGCGCTTCAGCCCCCTGGTGCACATGGGCGATCAGCTCGTCAAGTACAAGTACATCGTCAAGGCCGCCGCCCACAAGCACGGCAAGACCGCCACCTTCATGCCCAAGCCGCTCTATGCCGACAACGGCTCGGGGATGCATACCCACCTGTCGCTGTGGAAGGACAACCAGCCGCTGTTCGCCGGCGACGGCTATGCGGGCATGAGCCAGACGGCGATGTACGCCATCGGCGGGGTGCTGGCCCACGCCCCGGCGATCCTGGCCTTCACCAACCCCAGCACCAACAGCTACAAGCGGCTCGTGCCCGGCTACGAGGCGCCGGTGAACCTGGCCTTCTCCAGCCGCAACCGCTCGGCGGCGGTGCGCATCCCGGTCTACTCGCCCAGCCCCAAGGCCAAGCGCTTCGAGTTCCGCTGCCCCGACCCGAGTTGCAACCCCTACCTGGCCTTCAGCGCCCTGCTCATGGCCGCGCTGGATGGCATCCAGAAGAAGATCGAGCCGGGCAGCCCGCTCGATGTCAACATCTACGACCTCGACCCCGAGGAAGCGGCCAAGGTGCCCAACACGCCGGGCACCCTCGAGCAGGCCCTGATGGCCCTGCGCGACGACCACGACTTCCTGCTCCAAGGCGACGTGTTCACCCCGGACGTGATCGACACCTGGATCGATTACAAGATGCGAAACGAGGTCGACGCCATCAAGCTGCGCCCCCACCCCTACGAGTTCATGATGTACTACGACATCTGAGCCGCCCGGCGGTGGGCCTGGCCAACGCCGCCGCCCTGTGCGCCGGCGCAGCGCCCCATCCTTTCCGCAGAGGCCGGTCCCCCACGGGACCGGCCTTTTTTCATCCGCCGCGCGATGCCAGGGCACCTTTCACGGCAGTGCCGGCGGTTGCGGTTGCGGATGACGGTATATTGGGGCGGACGCTGCGCCGATGGAAGGCCGTTGACAGACCCGCGACGCCCCCGATGAAGCCCGACCTTTCAGGACAGACCGTGATCGTCACCGGCGCCGGCCGCGGCATCGGCCGCGCGGTGGCCGAGGCCGTGGCCGGGCATGGGGCGAACGTGGTGCTGGTGGCGCGCTCGGTCGAGCAGATCGAGCGGGTCGCGGCGGGGATCGCGGGCGGAACCGCCGCGGGAACAGGCACGGGTTCGGCCACGGCGATGGCGGCGGACCTTTCCGATGAGGCGAGCCTGCTCGAGCTGTTTGAGCGGGTGGACCGGCAGTTCGGCCGGCTCGACGTGCTGGTCAACAACGCCGGGCTCGGCCGGTTCGGGCCGGTGGCCGAGTTTGCCACCGAGGCCCTGGATGAGGTCATGGCGGTCAACTTCCGCGGCACCTTCATCTGCTGCCGCGAGGCCATGAAGCGGATGGTGCCCGCGCGGCGGGGCACGATCATCAACATCGCCAGCGTCGTCGGCTTCAAGGGCTACCCCAACCAGGCCGCCTACACCGCCAGCAAGCACGCGGTGATGGGCCTGACCAGGTCCCTGGCCGTCGAGGCCCGCGAACACCGCATCCGCATCAGCGCGGTGCTGCCCGGCGGTGTGGACACGCAGATGGTCGAGCAGGCCCGCCCCGACCTCGACCGCGCCGGCTTGCTGGCCCCTTCGGACGTGGCCGAGGCGGTGCTCTACCTGCTGTCGCTGTCCGACCGCGCCGCCGTCGACCAGATCTACATCCGCCGCCGCGACAGCAGCCCGTTCTGAGCCGATCGGGGCGGCTTTTCCGCCGCACATGATTGCCCTAACATGTTCCGCGGGTGGGGGTTGGCCGATTGTGCGTGGCAGGGCGGGATGCGGGTGCGGCGGTGGGGGACGGCGGGGGACGGCGGGGGACGGCGGTGGGGGTGTCTGGCTGTAATTAGCGGACCAGGCTTGGCTTACACTGATCATCGAGGATGGCATGTTCGACAATCTCAGCGACAAGTTCAGCGAGGCGCTTCGCAAGCTCTCCGGCCGCGGGCGGATCAGTGAGTCCAACGTGGCCGAGGCGATGGGCGAGGTCAAGAACGCCCTGCTCGAGGCGGACGTGCACTACCACGTGGTGCAGCAGTTCATCGCCTCGTGCATGGAGAAGGCCCAGGGCCAGGAGGTCATCCGCAGCCTCAAGCCCGGCCAGCTCATGATCAAGATCGTGCACGATGAGCTGGTCTCGCTGATGTCCGGCGGCGAGGAGATCGACGGCTCGGGCGGGATCATGTACATCAGCCCGGGGCCGACGGTGATCATGATGTGCGGGCTACAGGGCTCGGGCAAGACCACCACCTGCGGCAAGCTCGCCGCGTACATGAAGAAGCGGAACCGCAAGGTCATGCTCGCCGCGGCCGACCTCCAGCGGCCCGCGGCGGTACACCAGCTCGAGGTGCTCAGCCAGCAGGTGGCCGACCCGGAAACCCCCGGCGGGGGCAAGGTCTACTTCCACAGCGAGCCGGAGAAGGTCGCCGAGTACGGCAAGGCCGTGGGCGCCGCCGTCACCGTCTGCCGCAATGCCTACGACCGGGCAAAGCAGTTCGGCTGCGACGTGCTGATCCTCGATACCGCCGGGCGGCTGCACATCAACGAGGAGCTGATGGATGAGCTTCGCCGCATCGAGCGCGCGGTCAAGCCCCAGCACATCTTCCTGGTGATCGATGCGATGACCGGCCAGGATGCGGTCAACAGCGCCAAGGCCTTCAACGAGCAGCTCGAGCTCGACGGGGTGATCCTGACCAAGTTCGACTCCGACACCCGCGGCGGGGCGGCGCTGTCGGTGCGGCAGGTGACGGGCAAGCCGGTGCGGTTCATCGGCGTGGGCGAGAAGCTCGACGCCCTCGAACCGTTCCACCCCGAGCGCATCGCCAGCCGGATACTGGGCATGGGCGACGTGGTCAGCCTGGTCGAGAAGGCTCAGGAACAGGTCAGCCGCGAGGAGGCCGAGGCGCTGCAGGAGAAGATGAGCCGCGGCAAGCTGACCATGGACGACTTTCTCAACCAGCTCAAGAGCATCAGGAAGATGGGGTCGATGAAGTCACTGATGGGCATGCTGCCGGGCATCGGCAAGCAGATCAAGGACCTCGACCTCGATGACCGCCAGCTCAACCGCACCGAGGCGATGATCCAGTCGATGACGCCGAAGGAACGCGGCGACGTCGAGCTGCTGGACAACTCCCGCCGCCGCCGCATCGCCCGCGGCTCGGGCACGCATCAGAACGATGTCTCCCAGCTCGTCAAGGGTTTCAACATGGTCAGCAACCTCAGCCGGCAGATGTCGCAGATGGGCATGATGCAGCGGATGAAGACGCTGACGGGCCTTGGCAACATGGACCTGGCCGGCGCCATGAGCAGTGGCGGCCTGGGCGCGACCAAGACCAAACCCGCCGCGCCGCAGAAGCCGGGTTTGAAGGCCAAGCAGCGAAAGAAGCGAAAGAGCCGGTGAGGGCCGGGGGCGGGGGCGGGGCCGGGGTCGAAGCGACAGGTCAATGTCTCACGCGAAGGCGCCAAGGCGCGAAGGTAGAAATCGCATGTGCTGTCGGACACCCGTGGCGGTGAAAATCGTTGCGATGGGCGTGGGCTGTTACTCCCTCCCCTCTTCACCCGGGAGAGGGGCCGGGGGTGAGGGGAGATTCGGACGAGCCTTGCGCATCTCCCCTCACCCCGGCCCTCTCCCAAAGGGAGAGGGAGTTGGATTATGAGGGCAGAGGGATATCAAAAGGCAAGTGTGGCGGCATCGCTCTTGCTTCTCTGCGCGCCTTGACGCCTTCGCGTGAAACATGCTTCTGTATCATCTGGTGGGCGGCACGGTCGGACACAAAACAGCCCCATCGATGACGATGAACGAGGGCAGCCATGAGTGACGTGCGAAGTGAAGAAACGGGCGCGGTGGAAGGCGCTGTGGCACGGAAGCGGTGGGTGGAACTGGCAGCGCGGCTGGCGCGGCCGGTGCTGGCATCCCTGGCCGAGGGGCGGTTGCAGCGCGACATCCCCAAGGTGATGGGTGAGGGCGGCACACCGTCGCGCGAACCGTTCATCCCCATCGAGGCGCTGGCTCGACTGCTGGCCGGGATCGCCCCGTGGCTGGAGTTGCAGGATGACGCGGACCTGGACGAGGCCGAAGGGCAACTGCAAGATGAGCTTCGCGAGCTGGCCCTGCGCGGCCTGGACATGGCGCTGGACCCGGATTCGCCCGACCGCTTCGACTTCACGGCCGGCGGGCAGTGCGTGGTGGATGCCTCGTTCCTGGCACTGGGGCTGCTGCGCGCGCCCGCCGCGCTGCTGGAGGCCATGGCGGCCAAGACCCGCGGGCACCTGATCGAGAGCCTGCGCACCACCCGCATGCACATCCCCGCGTTCAACAACCACCTGCTGTTCGCCGCGCTGATCGAGGCGATGCTGGCCCGGCTGGATCAGCCGTGGGATGGCATGCGAATCGACTTCGCGCTGCGCCAGCACGAGCAGTGGTACGTGGGTGATGGCTTCTACCGCGATGGCGTTCACTTCCACTGCGACTACTACCAGAGCTACGTGATCCACCCCTACCTGCTGGCGCTGGGCGATGTGCTGGGCGGTGGCGCATGGGGTGGCCAGGCGGAATGGGATGGCATCTTCACCCGCGCGCGGGCACGGGCGAGGCGGATGGGGTTGATCCAGGCCCGGCAGATCGCCCCGGACGGCTCGTTTCCCGTGGTGGGCCGCTCGATCACGTATCGTTGCGGCGCCTTCCACCTGCTGGCCGACCTGTGCCTGCGCGGCGAGCTGCCGCCGCAGGTCTCACCCGCCGCGGCGCGAGGGGCCCTGACCGCGACGATCCAACGCACGCTCGATGCGCCCGGCGCGGGGGGCACGTTCGATGAGCGGGGCTGGCTGCGCCTGGGCCTGGCCGGTCATCAGCCCGCGCTGGCGGAGGGCTACATCAACACCGGCAGCCTGTACCTGTGCTCGCTGGCCTTCCTGCCGCTGGGCCTGGCTCCGGCCAGCCCCTTCTGGTCCGACCCGCCCGAGCCGGTGCCGTGGTGGCGCATCTGGTCGGGCCAGGACACCCC
>PUMS01000060.1 GCA_003551485.1 Phycisphaeraceae bacterium
GTTGACCACGCCGACAACCTGCCCCTCGCGGTCGAGCACGGGAAAACGTGAGTGGCCGCAGCGCTGCGACAAGGCCCACACCTCCGCCATGGTCTGCTCGAGCCTCAGCGTGTGGACGCGCGGCCACCGCACCATCACGTCCGACACGCTCATCTCCCCGAGGGCCAGCACGCGGCGGGCCATCGCCTGCTGCTGGTCGCTGAGCAGGCCCCGGCCCACACCCTCCTGCATGAGCATGAGCATCCTTCGACGCGGGTGGCTGGGCAGGCCCGCACCCGGCAGCTTCAGCAGGCGCGAAAGCAGCAGCGTCAGCCCCTGCACCAGCGGCAGGGCGCCGATGACCGTCAGCACCCGTCGGGTCAGCTCCAGCAGCCGGCCGCAGCGGTACATCAGCCGGTCGGTGTGCGCGGCGAAGAAGTCCTTGGGAAGCGTCTCACCGAAGATGAAGAGCATCGGGGTGACGATCAGCGCGTTGAGCACCACCATCTGCCACTCGCCGTAGGCGGCGCGCTCCAGCAGCAGGCCCACGCCCGCGGTGCCGATGTAGTTGGTCAGGTTGTTGCTGATCAGCAGCGTGCCCAGCAGGCCCGTGGGCTGATCGACCAGGCGCCGCAGACGCTGGGCGTCGCGGCGGCCCTGGTGGTCCAGCACGTGCAGCCGCACGCGATTGAGCGTGTAGACGCCGGTTTCCATCCCCGAATACAGCGCACTGCCCAGGAAGCCGAACAGGATCATGCCCCAGATCACCAGCAGCGCGGCATCCATCAGCGGTCCTCCCCTGTCCGTGATGGTGAGCCTGGCCTGGCGGGGCCGTCGGGCGATGGGGGAAGGGTGTGGATGGCTTCACCGCCCGGTTGCCCCGGCTCCAGCAGCCGGGCGATGAGCGTGTCGATGCGCCGGCCGCGCATGTGCTCGACCTCGAGTTCGATGTTGGCCATTTGCACCCGGTCGCCGGGCCGGGGCACCCTTCCCAGTTCGGCCATGACCAGGCCGCCCAGCGTGTCCACACCGCTTTGCTCGACCGGCAGGCGGAAGCGCTCGGCCCACGCCGCCACGGGCAGCGCGGCGTTGATGCGGAAGCGATCGGCCCCCAGCGGCTCGATGAGTTTGCCCTGGCCGCCGGCGTAGGGCCCGGCGATGTCGCCCACCATCTGCTCGACCACGTCCTCCAGCGTCACCAGCCCGGCCGTGCCGCCGAACTCATCGACCACCACCGCCACCGGGTCGCCGCTGGCACGGAACTGCCGCAGCACGTTCTCGATGCGTGCCACGGCGGGGGCGAACTGCGCCGGGCGTAGCAGCTTCTGAAGCTGCCCGATGTCGGCGGGGCTGCGCAGCAGAAGCTCGCGGCTGTTGACCACGCCGCGGACGTGGTCCAGCCCCCCCTCGCACACCGGCACGTGGCCGAGGCGCGTGCGGTGGACCTGCTCGTAGAGCCGTTGAAGCGGCTGGTTGAGGTCGTAGGCCCGCACATCCACGCGCGGGACCATGATGTCGGCGACCTTTACCTGCGACAGTTGCAGCACGCCCTGGAGAAGCTGCTCCTCATCGGTGTCGATGATGCCCTGCTGTTCGCTCAGCCGCAGCAGGGCCTGAAACTCCTCGGCCGAGAGGTCGGCCGGCCGGTGGCCGGGGTCGATGAGCCTGGCCAGCGGCGTGATGACCAGGCCGTTGACCGCGATGCGCAGCGGCGCCAGGGTGCGGTGGACCAGCAGCAGCGGCAGCGCGATGAAGCGGGACCAGCCCAGGGCGTTGCGCGTGGCCACGAGCTTGGGAAACACCTCCCCGAGCATGATCACGCCCAGCAGCGGCAGCACACTGGCGATCGACACCACCCAGCCCGAGGCCTCGTACACGTCGGCCAGGCGGATCAACAGCAGCGTGCTGATGACGAAATACAGCACGTTGACCGCCATGTTGCCCATCAGCAGGGTGATCAGCAGCGCCCGGGTCTCGGCCATGAGCGTGGCGATGGCCCGCCCGGTGAGTCCGCCTGCGCGCCGCTGCTGGAGCCGCTGATGACTGCCGAGGCTGAACAGCGCCGTCTCCGACCCCGAGAAGAACGCGCTGCCGGTCAGAAGCACCGGCAGAAACAGAAGAAGCAGCACATCGGTCAACAGGATCGGCGCCACGGGATCACAGTGTAGTAATGCCCCCGTTCCCTTACAAAGCCAGGCAGGTGGGGCAAATGGGGTCGGGCCAATTATGGTCGAGGCCGAGGCCCCAACCGGTTCCGTATCGGATCATTCCTCGACGCAGATCTCCGCTCTGCGTATCGCCCTCACCGTCACCACCACCAGCAGAGCGATGATTGCCGTCAGCAGCGCCAACTCGAAAAACGCCAGGTAGCGGTAGAACGGGCTTTGGGTCACCTGCAGCATGGCGATCGTGGCAAGCGTCTTGGCCGCCAGCGGAAACGAATAGGCCCACCACGAAAGGTAGAAGCGGATGCGGGCCAGAATCCGGACCTTGAGCAGGATCAGGATGAACAGAAACAGCGAGATGTGGTACAGAACCCGGGAAAAGGCATCGAGCCCCGTCTCCGGTCCCAGCCCTTCCAGACGCAGGTACGAGATGAAGGCGATCGCCGGCGGGGCGAACAGGATGCACAACGTCGGCAGCAGCCGCTCGGGCAGCGGCCGGTGGAAGAACATGCGATACAGCACGACCGTGAACAGCACGATCCAGAACACCAGCCCCACCGCGAAGAAGAACCACGAAGTCTCGATAAAGCCGTGCGGCACACCCGCGATCGGTACGATCAGCGACCCGACGATGGGGATGAACCATGCCGGGCTCATGTGCTCGATCGTGAAGTGCGTCTGGCGGATCCAGACCGAGATGATGATCAACGAGGCGGCGAACTGACCTGCCGTGCCGATCAGCCACAGGTAGTACGATACCTGCATCTGCCGATCAAGAAAGGCCACGCTCAGCACCAGCAGGATTTTGGCCACGAGGGGAAAGAAGTTGATCTTGACAGGATGGCGCAACTCCCCGACCAGCGCATCGGGATAACGCACGGCCTTCGCCGCGTACAACAGACCCACCAGAACGAACAGCCCGATCGTCAGCGCCACAAGGACCGTGGCCGGCCCCTCGAGCACGGGCAAGAGCCCCTCGTCTTCACGACCACCGGCCCGCTGTACGGCCAGCGCGAATCCGGCCATCCCCAGCACGACGGCGAAGAAGGTGATGTGGAAGTTGCGAAGCCGCGTGGTCCCATCTTCCGCCTGTGTTGCAGCATTCACATTTTCGGTCATGATTCACCTGCTTCCAACCACCACGTGGTCCACCACGCCCACCGCGCTGCCATCACCATCCGGCCAGCATGTACCGACGGTACCCTGGCGGATGCCGCCAGGCAACAGTCATCGCCGGCCGTCGAAATCGAACCCGCCGGGTTGAGCGGGCGTCGAGGTCACTCCACGCGCAGGGCGGCGGCATGGACCATTTCAGTGCCATCGGGATTCCGCGAGTACTGAGCGCTGATGATCTGGCGCCGGTCGTCGGGGTACAATCGCAGCTTGTTCGCGATCAGCTTCTCCAGGTCGCTGCGCCTTGCGGCGTGTTGCTCTGGCGACACTTGGGAATACCCCTCGTCATGTTTGCGAAGGAAGGCCTCGAGCAACTGCTGGCGCTTGGGCGGTGGGGTCGAGGCGATGTTCGATGCCGAACACGCTACGTTGAGAAGGGCCTGCTTGTGCTCGAGGTCTTTACCGCCCATGATGAACCCATTGGCGAACCCCATGATGCGCTCGGAAATCATCGCAACGGGCCGGCCTGTCGGGGTGATCGCTTTCGGGATGGAACGGTGTTTCTTTTTTCGCTTCTTCGATTTGCTCATTGCGCACATCCGTGAAAAGGGCGGACTTCTCCGCCTCAGCCGGTCACGATCGGCCGGGCGGTGGCTTCGGTGCCGGTGGGGGTGTCCATCACGTCGTAATCCATGTCGCGCAGCTCCTGCTTGAGCGCATCGGCGGTGGTGTAGTCCTTGGCCTGCCGTGCCGCGTTGATGGCATCGAGCCGGGCCTGCAACTGATCGGCCGGCAGCGGGCCCTGGGCAAGCTGGTCGCGATCGCCCAGGGCCGGGGTGTGCAGCAGGCCAAGGACCGAATCCACCTGCCGCAGCACCGCCAGGTTCACGCGCGGCTTGCCCCTGGCCTGCTTGAGCCACTCGAAGACGGCGGCCAGGGCGGCGCTGATGTTCAGATCGTCGGCCAGTGCCTCGGAGAAGCGCTTGAGCACCGGGTGGGTCAGGTCCACGCCCGCATCCGCCTCGCCCCCGCCGCGGGAAACCCAGGTTCGCTCAGCGCGGCGGAGGTCGTCCAACGCCCAGGCCGCATCCTGAAGGCCCTTGACCGTGAAGTCCATGTTCGTGCGGTAGTGGCTGCGCAGCAGGGCCAGACGAAGGATCGCCGGGTGGACCGGCCGGCCGGTGCAGCGGCCGGTGAGCACGTCGCGCACGGTGAAGAAGTTGCCCCGGCTCTTGCTCATCTTCTGGCCCTCGACCAGGAGAAAGCGCGTGTGCAGCCAGTAGCGGGCGAAGTGCTCCCGGCCGGTGGCGCAGCAGGTCTGGGCGATCTCGCACTCGTGGTGGGGGAAGATGTTGTCCTCACCGCCGGTGTGGATGTCGATCACCTCGCGGCCGAGCCTGGCCGTGGCCATGGCCGAGCACTCGATGTGCCAGCCGGGGTAGCCGGCGCCCCAGGGGCTGTCCCACTTCATGATGTGGGCCGGGTCCGGCTTCCACAGCAGAAAGTCGGCCGGGTGGCGCTTGGCCGCCTGCTGCTGGGCACTGATGCGGCCGCCGGCACCGCCGCGGAGCTGATCGAGCGTGTTGCCGCTGAGCCGGCCGTAGTCGGGAAACGACTCGACCGAGAAATACACCGCGCCGTCGGGGCCGATGTAGGCATGGCCGCGGTCGAGCAGGCGCTGGATCATCCGCTGCATGTGCGGGATGTAGTGGGTGGCCCGGGGCATGGCCGAGCGGGCGGGGTCGTCATCGTACTCATCGGCGATGCGCAGGTTCAGCAGCCGGGCATCTTCGAGAAAGGCGCGGGTGTAGAAGTCGGCGACCTGGTAGGGGTCATCCGGGTCGGCGATCTCGCCCACACCCTCGGGCAGTCTGCCGGCCTTTTTCGCCTCCTTGAGCCGCCGGGCCGCGGCGGCCATCTTGTCCTCGCCGGCGCCGTCGGCCACGGCATCATCGGTCATGTGGCCCACGTCGGTGATGTTCATCACCTGCCGGACCTCGTGGCCGGCCAGCTCGAGGAACCGCCGCAGCATGTCGGCAAAAAGAAAGGCGCGGAAGTTGCCGATGTGGGCGAAGTCGTAGACCGTCGGCCCGCAGTTGTACATCAGCACGCGCGGCGGCTCGAGCGGCTCGAAGGGCTCGAGCCGGCGGGTGAGGGTGTTGTGAAGCTGGATCGTCAGGGCCATGGTCAATACCTGGGGCACACAGGGCAGAACGGGGAACGGCGGGGGGCGGGCCATGATACCCCATCCAGCCCCAGCGCTGGGTTTGCCTTGGAGCGCGGGCGTCCGTTCCCCCCTCTCCCTCCGGGAGAGGGGACGGGGGTGAGGGCGGACTCGGGCGGGCCTTGCGCATCCACCCTCACCCCTGCCCTCTCCCACCCGTGGAAAGGGAGAGGGAGTAAGAAGCATCCCACGACAAGTGTCATGCTCCCCGTACCCGCCCGCTCCGGCGACGCCCCGGAGCCGGTCTCACACACCCGCCCACAGCAGATACGTACAGTTGACCAGTACAAGTGAAACCGCCACCGCCCCCACCCCCCACCACCCGCGGCGGGACAGGTGCAATCGCAGCCGCCGGCCCAGCACCAGGCGCACACCGCACCACAGCGCAGCCGCCATCAGGCCCAGCATGGCCAGCGGGTTGAAGCTCAACGCACCCAGCACATCGCCCCGGCCAAGCGCCAGCACGCCGCGCATCATCCCGCAGGTGGGGCACGCCAGACCGGTCATGCGCCTGAACGGGCAAAGCAGGATCGGACGCTGGTAGTAATGGCTCACACCCGCCGCCAGCGCCAGCAGCGACAGCCACAGACACACCACCGCCCAGACCCACACCGACACCCGCGGCAGGCGCTGCGCCGCCGGCCAGGTCAGAACACGCGATGAA
>PUMS01000150.1 GCA_003551485.1 Phycisphaeraceae bacterium
GAGCCGATCCATCGCTCGGGGCTGTAGTAGGCCGGCCGCGGGGCATCGGCGGGGCGCTGGCCGAGCCGGTTGCCATCGCCGTAGAAGCGGCCGACGATCTGCGGTTCCAGCGGCAGCAGGTCGCCGGCCTGATCGAGTTTCTCACTGATTTTTGACCAATTCACTTGCCACTCCTTTGATTGCGCGTTCGAATAGAGACAGGCTTACGCCGCGAGGTCCCCAGGCCGCGGCCGTGCGCCGGCATTGGCCGCGCGGTCGGCCCAGGGGCGCAGCCATTGCGTGGCGGAGCCCGGCACGGGGGGTCGGGGCGGCGCAGGTCTGTACCTGATCGCCCGCCGCGGGTAGGCTACACTATTTGTCTCCCCGGCCTCCACCTCGGCCACCGCTTCCCTTGCGGGGCGGGGCACGAGCGATGAAGGGAGGGGCCCGGACCGCGGCCCACCGGGGGCGGGCACGGTGGCGTGCGGCCCTGGCACTGTGCCGGGCCCGCCGCTGATACGCCCGCGACAGCGGTTCGGCAACCACGGCCCCGGCATACTGCCCCGGAGCGCGGCGAATCATGAGCGAGCATCCCAACCCCACGCCCGACCCCCGTCAGACCTCCGACCTCGATGCTGAAATCGAGAAGGAAATCAGCGAGGCACTCGGCGACCAGTCCATCGAGCAGCTCATGGAGCAGGCGGCCGCGGCCAACCAGCAGCAGGCCCAGCAGAGCGATCGCTCCGAGTCCGAGCAGCGTGGTGAGCAGGAAGGTGGCAGCGGCGACTCGAGCCGTTCGGCCCAGGATGGCCGCGGCGGCGCCGGCCGCGGGTCCGGTTCGGTGACGTCGATGGTCCGCCGCGGACGCATCCAGGCCGTGCAGGGTGAGGATGTGCTGGTCGAGCTGCACGCGGTGGAAGGCAAGAACACGGGTATGGTGCCGCTGTCGCAGTTCGATCGTCCTCCGCGGGCGGGTGCGATCATGGACTTCGTCGTGCAGCGGTACGATGAGCGTGAGGGGCTCTACATCCTTTCGCGCGAGGGGGCGGTGGGCGAGGCCACGTGGGAACAGCTCGCCGCCGGCTCGGCGGTCGAGGCGCGTGTGGTGGCTTCGAACAAGGGCGGGCTGGAGTTGGAGATGGTCGGCAGCATCCGCGGGTTCATGCCCGCCAGCCAGGTCGATCTGCACCACGTGGATGACCTCGAGGGGTGGGTGGGCCAGCGCGTACAGGCGGTGGTGCAGGACATCGACCGCAAGCGCCGCCGCGTCGTGCTCAGCCGCCGCCGATTCCTGGAAGAGCAGCGCGAGCGCCTGCGGCGTCAGACCTGGGAGAAGCTCGAGGAAGGCGCCGTGATGGAAGGGACGGTGAGCAACCTCACCGACTACGGTGCGTTCGTCGACATCGGCGGGGTCGACGGCCTGGTACACATCAGCGACCTGAGTCACAGCCACGTGGACAAGCCCTCGGACGTGCTCAGCCGCGGCCAGCAGGTGAAGGTGAAGGTGCTCAAGGTCGACACCGAGAAGCAGCGCGTCCGCCTGGGCATCAAGCAGGTGGCGCCCGACCCTTGGGACGGCGTCGAGTCGCGCTATCCGGTGGGCCAGCAGGTGACGGGTCGGGTGCTGCGGCTGGCCAGTTTCGGGGCGTTTGTCGAACTGGAGCCGGGCATCGAGGGTCTGCTGCCGGTCAGCGAGATGAGTTGGCGGCGGCACGTCAAGCCCGAGGAGGTGGTCAGCGTCGATCAGGAGGTTCGGCTGACCGTGTTGCACCTGGAGGTGAGCAAGCACCGCCTGACGCTCAGCCTCAAGCAGGTCGGCGGCGACCCGTGGATGGGGGCCGAGCACCGCTTTCCAAAGCACAGCGTCGTCGAGGGCAAGGTGCGCTCGACGACGGACTTCGGCGCGTTCGTCGAGATCGAGCCGGGCCTGGAAGGCCTGGTCCACATCTCCGAACTGGCCCCGGTCAGGGTCAACCGCGTCACGGACGTGCTTCAGCCCGGCGCGGTGGAGAAGTTCCGCATCATCGAGATCGATGAGGAGGCCCGGCGGCTCAAGCTCTCGAAGAAGGCGGTCGATCAGCCCATCGAGGAGGCCGAGCAAAAGGCCGAGGCGGACAAAAGCACCAAGCCCGCGCCCCCGCCCAAGGCCCGGCGTCAGCCGGCGCGCAACCTCAAGGGCGGGCTGGGCAACGTCGGCGGCGTGGGTCTGGGCGACATCAAGCTCTAACCGCAGGGGGCGAGGCCGTTGGTCTCACGCTCGACCATCCCCAATCAGCTCACGCTGCTGCGCCTGGTGCTGGCCGCGGCCTTCTTTGTCATCCTCAACCAGTACCGCTACCCCGACATCCACACCTGGGTGCTGTGGGCGGCGATCGTGACCTTCATCCTCGCCTCGCTGACGGACCTGCTCGATGGCTACCTGGCGCGAAAGTGGCAGGTCGAGTCCACCTTCGGCCGGATCATGGACCCGTTCTGCGACAAGGTCCTGGTGCTCGGGGCGTTCATCTACCTGGCCGGGCCGCGCTTCGTCATCAGCACCGACGGCGTGCTGCCGGTGCCGTTCATCATGATTTCGGGGGTGTACCCGTGGATGGTCGTGGTGATCCTGGCGCGCGAGCTGCTGGTGACGGGCATCCGCGGCGAGATGGAGGGCCAGGGGCTGAAGTTCGGGGCCAACATCTGGGGCAAGCTCAAGGCCACCTTCCAGTTCATCGTCATCCCCATCGTGCTGCTCATCGTCTGGTTCGACCCGCACGGCAACCCGCAGGTGGGCTGGATGATCCACGTGCGCGACGGGTTGATCTACACGACGGTGATCGTTACGGTCATCAGCGGGCTGCCTTACGTCACCGCGGCGGCGGCGGCGCTGCGGGGTGACCGCCGCGCGGCTGCATCCGACGGCTGAGCGGTCGGGCCCGCGTGCATCCGGGATGGAGGCCACACATGAGCAGACAGGGTTTCATCGCCTTCGACCTCGGCGCCGAGTCCGGCCGCGCGATGCTGGCCGTACTCGATGGCGACCGCATCCAACTCGATGAGCAGCACCGTTTTGCCAACCAGCCGGTTCACCTGCCCAGTGGCTTGCACTGGAACACCACCGGCCTCTTCGCCAGTCTCATCGAGGGGCTGGGCGCGTGCGTGACGGCGGCGAAGCGCACGCAGGTGCCCATCGTCAGCCTCGGCGTGGACACCTGGGGCGTGGACTTCGGCTTCATCGGCCGCTCGGGCCAGCTCCTGGGCCTGCCGTTCATCTACCGCGACCCCAGCCACGAGCCGGCGATGCAGCGATGCTTCAACCGCATCGGCCGGAAGGCCATCTACGATGCCACCGGCATCCAGTTGCTGGCGATCAACAGCCTGTATCAGCTCGTGGACCGCTACGAGAAAGAACCCGCCCTGATCGACAGCGCCCAGCGCCTGCTGAACATGCCCGACCTGCTGCATTACCTGCTCTCGGGCGAGATGGTCAACGAGGCCACCATCGCCTCGACCACGCAGATGGTCGACCCGCGAACCGGCCAGTGGGCCACCGGCCTGCTCGGCAAGCTCGACCTGCCCACGCACCTGCTCGGCGACATCACCCCCGCGGGCGAGCGCATCGGCACGCTGCGGCCGGAATTGGCCCAGCTCACCGGCGGCGAGGGCATCGACATCATCCTGCCCGGCTCCCACGACACCGCCAGCGCTGTGGCCGCCATTCCCGTGGCCGATGACGACATCGACCGCTGGGCCTACCTCTCCAGCGGCACCTGGTCGCTGATGGGCGCGGAGATCGAATCGCCGATCATCAGCGATGAGGCCCGCGAGGCCGGCTTCACCAACGAGCGCGGCGTGGGCGGGCGCATCCGGCTGCTGCGAAACCTCGCCGGGCTGTGGCTGGTGCAGCAGGTGCGCCAGGACCTGATCCGCAAGGGCCGCGAGTACGACTACGAGCAGCTCACCCGCCTCGCGGCCGAGGCCGAGCCGTTCCGCACCCTGCTGGATGTGGGCCACGGCCCCTTCGCCCTGCCCGGCGACATGCTGGCCAAGGTCGATGACTTCGCCGACGCCACGGGCCAGCCGCGACCCACCAGCCCCGGCCAGTACGTGCGTGCCTGCCTCGAGAGCCTGGCCCTGGCCTACCGCCAGACGCTCGAGCAGTTGCAGAAGCTGACCGGCCAGGAGGTGGCGGTGCTGCACCTGGTCGGCGGCGGCGGGCGCAATCAACTGCTCAACCAGATGACCGCCGATGCGATCCGCCGGCCCGTGGCGGTCGGCCCCTACGAGGGCACGGCCATGGGCAACGCCCTGGTGCAGGCAATGGGCGCCGGGCACGTGCGCGACCTGTCGCACCTGCGCGCGATCGTCCGCGGCAGCAGCGAGCTCTCGCGCATCGAGCCCTCCGACCCGGCCGCGTTCGATGCCCAGTACGACCGCTTCTGCCAACTCGCCGGCGCCGGCGCCCAGGCAGACGCATGAACCCCGTCACCCGCGCTGTGACCCGTCACAGCCGGCCATGACGCGTCTGAAGGTAGGGTCGGTCAAGGTAGGGTGGGTCAAGCGCAGCGGACCCATCACCACCGCGTCCCCTGACCCTACACCGCCACCACCCTCGACGCGGCCCACAGACACTCACCGGTGGACAAGCCACCAGTGCCACCCCGCATCCAGCATCTGTCAGCCGCTCTCACCGCAGGTTCAACGTCGCCACGGCGATGGCGGCAAGGACCGCGGTGATCAGCCAGAAGCGCACCACCACCTGCTGTTCCGTCCAGCCATTGAGGTGGAAGTGGTAGTGGATCGGGGCGCAGCGGAAGATGCGCTTGCCGCCCGTGACCTTGAAGTAGCCGATCTGAAGCACCACGCTCACCGCCTCGAGTACGAAGATGCCGCCGATGATCAGCAGCAGGAACTCCTGCCGCGTCACCACCGCGATGTAGCCCAGCAGCCCGCCCAGCGGCAGCGAGCCGGTGTCGCCCATGAACACCGACGCCGGGTGGCAGTTGAACCACAGAAAACCCACGCACGAGCCGGCCATGGCCCCGGCCACGATCGCCAGTTCGCTGGACTTGGGGATGTAGGGGATCAGCATCTGCTTGGCCAGGCTCTCCTGCCCCGCGATCAGCGCCAGGCCCGTGAAGGCGAAGGCGCAGATGGCCATGATCCCCGCGGCCAGGCCGTCCATGCCATCGGTGAGGTTCACGGCGTTGGAGGAGCCGGCGATGACCAGCACGGTGATGAGCACAAACGCCAGCGAGGGCAGCAGGATCAGCGAGCGGGAGGCCTCGAAGCCGCCGAGCTGTTCGTTGAAATCCCAGGTCTTGAGCAGCGGCAGGTTCAGCGAGAAGGCCATCTGCCGGCCCAGTTCATCGTTGTTGATGCCGTGGTTGTGGATGAACAGGCCCAGCACCACCGCCAGGCCGAACTGGAAAAGCAGCTTCTCGTGCATGAACAGGCCGTCGCGCGAGCCGGGCTGGCGCTGGGCGCCGATGAGCTTGAGATAGTCATCCACACCCCCCAGCATGGCCAGCCACAGCAGGCACAGCAGCGCCATGTGCACGTAGAAGCTGCCAAGGTCGGCCAGCAGCAGCGTGCTGGTGAGGATCGCCCCGGCGATGAGGATGCCGCCCATGGTCGGCACGGCGTTCTTGTCGCTCATGAGCTGGTTGACGTCGGCACGGTAGAACTCGGGGTTGTCGCGGATCTTCATCGCGATCAGCACGCGGATGGTCCGCCGGCCGAAGAGCACGACCAGCGTGAAGCTCAGGATGACCGCCATCAGCGCGCGGAAGTGAATGTAATCGGGATCACCGATGAGGCGCAGGAACCCCAACCCATTGGATTCCAGCCATGCAAGGTGCGGCTCGATGAGGTTGAAAAGCAAGGCGGCGTCTTCCGGGTGGCCGGGTCCGGAGGGTCGGTCTCCGGGGAACCCGGCGGGTCAGCGTCCATGCCGCGCCCGGGCGGCGCCGATCGGGCCGTGACTGGCGGCGCGGTCTAAGTGTCCATATCCGAATCATACCGCGCCGCGACGGCGGCGGCAGCGCGGCGGCGGATCGGCTCGATGAGCCGTTCCAACCCCAATCCCCGCGAGGCTTTGAGAGCAACCACATCGCCCGGGCGAATCAACCGGGCGATCCGCTCCATCGCCGCCTCATCCAACGCGGCCTCGAACGCGGC
>PUMS01000190.1 GCA_003551485.1 Phycisphaeraceae bacterium
CCCGGCACGCGGTGCACGTTCCAGCGCGGCTGATCTTCATGTGCTTTCTCTACAGCCTCGCGGGGCTGGGTGTCATCAGCCTGCTCTCGCCGCTGATGCAGCGGGTGGCGGCTCTGGACAATCCCCAACTCGGCGCGGCGGAACTGGCGGCGATGGGTGCCACGCTCATCGCGGTGGCATCGGTCGGCAACAGCCTCGGTCGCGTGTTCTGGGGCTGGTCTTCAGACAAGATTGGTCGCGTCAATGCGTTCATCTGCCTGCTCGGTTCGTCCGCCGTCGTCTTCCTGATCCTTCCGCACGTGACTTCGCCGCTGCTGTTCGGCGCGCTGCTGGCCTACGCGGTTGCGTGCTATGGTGGTGGCTTTGGCACGATCCCATCGCTGATCAGCGATCTCTACGGACCCAAGCGCATGTCGGGCGTGCATGGCAAGGTGCTGGTGGGATGGGCGTCCGCGGGCCTGATCGCGCCGCTGCTGTTCGGATACATGAAGGACGCGTTCCCGAACCATGCCGCGGACTATGCCTTCTACCTCTGCGCCACGGTGCTCATGCTGGCCTGCGGCCTGGCCGTGTCCTTCAAGCAGGTACACCGGCGAACGACCGCCATCGCACCCGTCCTCGATCCGGCCGAACCGGAGCCGCTCTGAATGCAGCCTTCACCCCTGTTGCGGCCTGATGCCCGGTTGTGCCGGGGCGGCGCCGGGCGATGATCCACGCGTCGGGTTGAGAAACCGAGCCCGATTCCCGTGTTACGAGGCGGCGGGCTTGCCGGCGGTGCTGGAGCTGCCGGTGTTGCTCGCGGGCGTGTCGGCGGTGGCGCCCTTGCCGTTGTCGGGGGTGGATTTGGCGCCATCACCATTGTTGCCACCGCCGGTACTGCTGCCGCCGCCGGGGGCGGCGGCGTCGCGTTCGGCCTTGGCGGCCTTGCGGTAGCTGTCGGAGCGGTAGTCGGTCTCGTAGAAGCCCGAGCCCTTAAACAGCACACCCGCTCCGGTGCCGATCAGGCGGCGAAGGCGGGGCTGGCCGCAGGAGGGGCAGGTTTGCAGCGGCTTGGCGGTGATGGACTGGAACTGCTCGAAGGCGTGCCGGCAGCCTTCGCACATGTAGTCATAAGTCGGCATGGGCGTTTTTCCTCCTGACTGACCACGGTATTCAAGGGTGGTGGCACAGGGAAGCGGTATCACGAAGCCGGCGGTGGCGGGTCCGGTCTGCTGGAGGCTACGGGGCCACGGCGACCTTGGCCGGCCGGATGACCCGGTTGCCCAGACTGTAGCCGGGCTGCATCTGGCTGACCACGTGCTGCGATTCGATACCTTCTGCCTCCTGCTGCATCATGGCGTTGTGGCGGTTGGGGTTGAACGGCTCGCCCGGGCGCACATCGACGCGCTCGACGCCAAAGGACTCGAGCGTCTTGAGAAGCTCATCACGCACCATCCGCACGCCCGTGAGCAGGTCCCTGGCCGAAACTTCCTCCTTCTCGCCGGCGCCGAGGGCGTGATCGAAGTGATCGAGCACCGTCAGCAGGGCCTTGACCAGGTCGGCCGTGGTCTGATCCCGCACCTGCTCGGCGTTCTGCTGAGCGCGGCGGACGTAATTCTGGTAATCGGCTGAAACCCGCATCAGCCTTTGGTGCAACTGATCGCGCTCATCGGCCAGCCGCGCCAGTTCCTGCTCAGCAGGCGACTGGGTCTGTCCAGTTCCGTTGGGCGGCGGCGCCGGTTCCACTTCCGGTGCCTCAGCCGCGTGCGAGGTCTGCTGGCGCTGCCCGTGCGAGGCCTGGCCATGGGCCCTGGAGCCTTGTCCCTGGCCGTGCTGGCCGGCGGCATCGTCGCGGTGGGGGTCCGTGGCGCCTTGCGGGGCCGTTTGCGGCGAACCCTGCGGGGAATCTTCCGGGAGACGTTCCGGGGAATCTTGCGGGAGATTGGCGTGGCGGCGGCCGTCGGTTGGCTTGTCGTTGGACTGCTGACTGGTCATGACTGCTCACCCCGTCGGTCATCGTTCGATCCGGCCGGCGGGCCGGTGAGGTATTCACGGATGCGCTCGAAGAAGCCCTTGGTATGGGGCATCACCGAGCGATGGTGCGATTCGGTCTGGGCGAACTCCTCCAGCAGCGCTTTCTGGCGGCTGGTGAGCTTGCGCGGGATTTCGATGGTGAAGATCACCGCCATGTCGCCCCGCTGGCCCGTACGCAGGTCGGGCAGGCCCAGGCCGCGCTGGCGGCTGTGGTCGCCGTGCTGCGTCCCGGGGGGGATGGTCAGCGTGTGCTCCTGGCCATCGATGGTGGGCACCTTCACCTCCGCGCCCAGCGCGGCCTGCGTGAAGCTGATGGGCATCTGGAGAATCAGGTGCTCGCCCTCACGTTCGAACAGGCGGTGCGGGGCGATGCGCACGATCACGTAGAGGTCGCCGTTGGGCCCGCCCCCGATGCCCGCCTCACCCTCGCCGCCGACGCGGATGGACTGGCCATCCTCGATCCCCGGCGGGATGCGGACCGAGACGCGGCGTTTCTGCGGCACGCGGCCGTTGCCGCGGCAGTCGCGGCAACGGTCGGTGACCATCTGGCCGCTGCCGGCGCAGTCGGGGCAGGTGGTGACCATGCGGAACATGCCGCCGAAGCCGCTCTGGGCCACCTGCCCGCGGCCGTTGCAGGTGGCGCAGGTCTGGGGCACGGAACCGGGCTTGGCGCCGCTGCCCTGGCAGGTCTGGCAGGTCTGCTTGCGGTTGTATTCGATCTCCTTCTCGGTGCCGGTAAGGACCTGCTCGAGGGTGATCTCGATTTCGGTCTGGAGACTGGGGCCGCGGTGGGGCCCGCGCCGGCCGCGCCCCCTGCCCCGCTCGCCGAAGACATCGCCGAAGATGTCGCCGAACATCGAGAAGATGTCGCCGACGTCCATGTGGGCGTAGTCATAGCCGCTGGTGCCGCGCAGGCCCTCGTGGCCGTAGCGGTCATAGAGTTGACGGCGCTGCCCGTCGCTGAGCACGTCGTAGGCCTCGGTGGCCTCCTTGAATCGGCGCTCGGCCTCGGCATCACCGGGGTTGCGGTCGGGGTGGTACTTCATCGCCAGCTTGCGGTAGGCGCGCTTGATCTGCTCGGCGCCTGCATCGCGGGCGACGTTGAGCACCTCGTAATAGTCGCGCTTGGTGGTCATGTCGCCTGGTCGAACTCCGCTGGCGGGGGTGGATCGTGGTTGAAAAGCGACGCCCAGGGAGCCGAGCCCCTGGGCGCCGGTGCATTGCATTCGCGGCCCATCGGCCCGGCCACCTGCTTCAGGCCACCGCGCCTTCGACGACCTGATCCTCATCCTTCAGTTCGGTCACCAGCACCTCGGTGGTGAGCATCAGCCCTGCGACCGAAGCGCCGTTGAGCAGCGCCGTGCGCGAGACCAGGGCCGGGTCGATGATGCCGGCCTTGACCATGTCCACGTACTGGCCGGTGGCCGCATCGTAGCCCTGCGAGCCGCTCTTGTGCAGCACGGCCTCGACCACCACGTCGCCATCGGCGCCGGTGTTGGCCACGATCTGACGCAGCGGCGTCAGCAGTGCGCTCTTGACCGCATCGTAACCGAGCTTCTCATCGCCGCGGGCCTTCTGCCTCGCCGACTCGACGGCGGGGATCGCCCGCAGGAAGGCCACGCCGCCGCCGGGCACGTAGCCTTCCTTGGCCGCGGCGCGGGTGGCGTGCAGGGCGTCCTCGACGCGGTCCTTTCGCTCCTTCATCGCCGTCTCGGTCGGGGCGCCGACGTGGATGATGGCCACGCCGCCGGTGAGCTTGGCGAGGCGCTCCTGGAGCTTCTCGCGGTCGTAGTCGCTGGTGGTGGCCTCGATCTGCCTGCGGATCTGCTCACAGCGGGCCTGCACGTCCTTCTTCTTACCGGCGCCGTGAATGATCGTGGTGTTTTCCTTGTCGATCACGATCTTCCTGGCCTGGCCGAGCTGCTCGAGTTCGATGCCTTCGAGCTTCTGGCCGAGGTCCTCGCTGAAGAAGGTGCCGCCGGTGAGCGTGGCGATGTCGCCCAGCATGGCCTTGCGGCGGTCGCCGAAGCCCGGCGCCTTGACCGCGCAGACCTTCAGCGCGCCGCGCAGGCGGTTGATCACCAGCGCCGCCAGGGCCTCGTTCTCGACGTCCTCGGCGATGATCAGCAGCGGCTTCTGCGCCATGACCACCTTGTTCAGCAGCGGCAGCAGGTCGTGGAGGTTGCTGATCTTCTTCTCGTGGATAAGGATCAGCGCATCCTCGAGCACGCACTCCTGCGAGGCAGGGTCGGTCATGAAGTACGGCGAGAGGTAGCCCTTGTCGAACTGCATGCCCTCGACGTACTCGAGCGTGGTCTCGGCCGCCTGGCCTTCCTCGACCTCGACCACGCCCTCGGAGCCGACGCGGTCGACGGCCTCGGCGATCATCTGCCCGATCTCGGGGTCATGGTTGGCCGAGACGGTGGCGACCTTCTTGAGGTCGTCCTTGCCCTTGCACTTGACGGCGAGGTCGGCGATGGCCTTGGCGGCGACGTCCGCAGCGCTGTTGATGCCGCGCTGAAGCGCGATGCGGTTGACGCCCGCGGTGGCGTGCTTGAGGCCCTCGAGGAAGATGGCCTCGGCCAGCACGGTGGCGGTGGTGGTGCCGTCGCCGGCCTTTTCCGAGGTCTTCTTGGCGACCTCGACCACCATCTTGGCGCCCATGTTCTGGAACGGTTCCTTGAACTCCATCTCCTTGGCCACGGTGACCCCGTCCTTGGTCACCGTGGGTCCACCGTAGGATTTCTGAAGGATCACGTGGCGACCGGTCGGCCCCATCGTGACCTTGACCGCCGCGGCCAGGTGCTCCAGGCCCTTGCGCAGTTGCACCGCCGCATCGTTTCCGGTCATCAGTTGCTTGCTCGCCATGGGTATCGGCTCCGTTTGGCTTGTTATTGTCAGTTTGGTTCACCGCAGCCCCCCGGAAGCGGCCCGGAAGCGGCCCGGAAGCTCCCCGCAAATGCCGCCCGGAAACGCTCCCGGAAAGGCGCCCCGTGTGATCCGATGCCGCGCTGCGGGGTGGAAGCTGCCGCCCCACAGCGCTGCACCGGCAATGGCGTTCCTGGCCGCGAGGCTCAGCTCAGTCCTCGAGCACGGCCAGGAGCTCGGTCTCCTTCACGATCAGGTGCTTGTCACCGTCGATCTCGATCTCCGTGCCGGCATACTTGCCGTAGACGACCTTGTCGCCGGGCTTGACCGACACCGCCGTGCGCTCGCCCTCATCCGAGAGCTTGCCCGGCCCGACGGCGACCACCGTGCCGGTCATGGGCTTTTCCTTGGCGCCCTCGGGCAGGTAGAGGCCGCTGGCGGTCTTCTCCTCGGCCTCATGCGGCCGCACGAGCACGCGGTCATCGAGGGGGCGGTAGGTCTTCTTCTGCGCTTTGGTCCTGGTTGCCGTTGCCATGTATCGATGCTCCATCAATTGAAGGTAATCTTGCTTTCGGTCTCACGCCCAGCGGCCGCCGTCGGCCGTGGAAACCGATGTCCTTTTCAACTGTCCCATCGCGTGGTGGGGGTTCGGGTCGCCGCACGGCGACCTGTTGCGGTGTCGGCCGCCCGCCGTCCGGTGCCGGCAGGCTTCGCGGGCTTACATCATGCCGCCCATGCCACCCATACCGCCCATACCGCCCATGCCGCCCATGCCGCCCATACCGCCCATGCCGCCCATACCGCCGTGGCCAGGGCCCTCATCCTCATCCTTGGGCGCCTCGGTCACGATGCAGTCGCAGGTCAGCAGGAGCGAGGCGACGCTGGCGGCGTTCTCCAGCGCCGTGCGGTCGACCTTCGTGGGGGTAATGATGCCCCGCTCCACCAGGTCGCAGTACTCGCGCGAAAGGGCATCGAAGCCCTGGTTGCCCTTGGCGGCCATCACCTTGCTGACCACCACGCTGCCGCGCTCACCGGCGTTGTCGGCGATGGCACGCAGGGGGACGGTCAGAGCGCGGCGGACGATCTCAACCCCGGCCTTCTCATCCTCGCGGACGACGTCGACCTTATTCAAAGCCTTGATGGCGCGGATGAAGCTGACCCCGCCGCCGGGCACGATGCCCTCTTCGATCGCCGCGCGGGTGGCGTGCAGGGCATCCTCGACGCGGGCCTTCTTCTCCTTCATCTCGGCCTCGG
>PUMS01000304.1 GCA_003551485.1 Phycisphaeraceae bacterium
CCTCTCCGTGCCCACCCGGTACGTCCACACGGTGACCGAGATGGTTCACGAGGACGACGTGCACGCCACCCGCGATCTGCTGGCGGCATATCTGGGCGAGGTCAAGTAAAATAGTCGGGGGGATGGGCAAACCCTCGCCACCGCCAGCCACGCTTTTGCCGCGCACCCGCCGCGGCCCTGACCGCGGCTGGGAGCGGGTGGATCATTCGCTGTCTGCGGCAACCTCCTGTTTCCGGTTTCGCGGCGGGCGGATGGCAGGATGATGGACCATGCTGTACCGACGATTCGGAAAAACCGAACTTCAGATGCCCGTGTTCAGTTGCGGCGGGATGCGCTACCAGTACAAGTGGCAGGATGTGCCCATGGCCGAGGTGCCCGCCGACAGCCATGCCAACCTCGAGGCCACCATCCGCCGCGCCGTTGACCTGGGCATCAACCACATCGAGACCGCCCGCGGCTATGGCTCCAGCGAGCGCCAGCTCGGCATGATCCTGCCGAAACTCCCTCGCGACCACCTGATCGTGCAGACCAAGATCGGCCCCAGCGAAGACCCGGCCGAGTTCACCGCCAACTTCGAGGACTCACTGGGGCGCCTTCGCCTCGACGACGTCGACCTGCTGGGCCTTCACGGTCTCAACAACGATGAGACGCTCGAGCAGGCCATCCGGCCCGGCGGCTGCCTGGCCGCTGCGCGGCGGCTTCAGCAGCGCGGCCTGGTCCGCCACGTGGGCTTCTCGACCCACGCCCCGCTGGACGTGCTGCTGCGGGCCGTCACGCATGAGGCAGACGGCGGCTTCGACTACGTCAACCTGCACTGGTACTACATCTTCCAGCACAACTGGCCGGCCATCGAGGCCGCCACGCAGCGCGACATGGGCGTGTTCATCATCAGCCCCAGCGACAAGGGCGGCCGGCTCTACGACCCGCCGCAACGCCTCATCGAGCTGTGCCGGCCACTGCACCCGATGGCGTTCAACGACCTTTTCTGCCTCTGGCACCAGCAGGTCCACACGCTGAGCCTGGGCGCAGCGCGGCCGAGCGACTTCGACCTGCATGTTGAGGTCCTGGAAGCGATCAACCGCCTCGATGAGCTGCTGCCGCCGATCATACAAAGGCTGCACCAGGCATGGGTCGAAGCCGTGGGTGAGCAACTGGCCGACCCGTTCGACCTCGGCCTGCCCGGCTGCGATGAGGCGCCCGGCGGATTGAACCTGCCGGTGATCCTGTGGCTGAGGGGTCTTGCCCGCGCCTACGACATGGAAACCTACGCCCGCGGCCGATACAACCTGCTGGGCAACGCCGGCCACTGGTTCCCCGGCAACAACGCCGCCGAGGCCGAGACCATGGACCTTGCCCAGCTCGAGGACCACCCCGTGATCGGCAGCCAACTGCGCTCGCTGCTGATCGAAACCCACGAGATGCTCGGCGGTGCAGCCGTCGCCCGCCAGAGCCGGCAAGGCTGAGGCCCCCGCAGCAGTGCTGGAAGGCTCTTGCCCGCACTCCCCTCCATGACCCGGACCCGCCCGCCATGAAGCCGACCATGGATGAACGCACCACCGGCCGCATCTACGACCGCTTCAGCGTGGTCTATGACAGGACCTTCGGCAGGCTCGTGCAGCGCCGTCAGCGCATCGCGATCGAACAGCTCGGCCTCAAGAGCGGCGACCGCGTGCTTGATCTGGGTGTGGGCACCGGCCTGACGATCCCGATGTACCCCGAGGATGTGACCGTGGTGGGCCTGGACCTGTCTTGGGGGATGCTCGAGGAAGCCCGGCGCAGGGCGCTGGAGTCGGGCCGCAAGGCCTGGGTGGTCCAGGCCGACGCCCTCCAGCCGCCGCTGGCGCCGCGGAGCTTCGACCACGTGCTGATCACCCACGTCATCAGCGTCGTCAGCGATCCGCCCCGGCTTCTCCGCCACGCCGCCGAGTTGCTCAAGCCCGGCGGCCGGATCGTGCTGCTCAACCACTTCCGCGCCGAGGACGGCCCAATGGCCTCATTCGAGAAGGCCATCAACCCCCTGACCACCAGGATCGGCTGGCGCAGCGACCTGTCGCTGGCCGAATCGCTCGACGGGGTGCCGCTCGAGATCGAGAAACGCGTGCAGCTTCGCCGCTGGGACCTGTGGAAGATCGTCGTCCTTCGCCACGCCCGGCCACCGGGCCGCAGCACCTAGCGCGTAGCGCGTAGGGTGGGTAGTACCGCGACCACACCAAGAGTGTGGGTCAGGATCCGGGTGGCATGGTCAGCAGCCTTCCGCGGACGCCCCCGGAAGGCTGCTGACCATGCCACCCATGCAAACCCACCTTTTCAGCGTGGTCGGGGCACTACGTGTTGGGACAGGTGAGAAAAAACGCCAGGATGACCGCCCATCACGGAGCACCCGGTGAGGGGGCGGGTCATCCTGGCGCCTGTGTGTTGTCGGACCGCTGCAAGCGGCCGGGCACGGGGTCAGGACGTCGAGGCGGCGGTACGCGAGGCGCCGTTGGCGCCCTGGCGGCGGACGAACCAGGCCACCGGGATCACCGCCACGACCAGCGCCACGCCCGCGGCCAGCAGCGCCAGCATCCAGGGCCGGGTGCCCGCCGCGGCCACCGGGTGGCCGCGCTCGGCCGGGTCGTAGACGATCACGCGGCCCTTCATGTACGGATGCGGGGCGCAGATGTAGTCGTACTCGCCCACCTCATCGAACGTGCGGCTCCAGCTCTCGGCATGGGCCAGCAACGGCGAGGCGAAGCGCTGCGGCCCGCCGGTGGTGGCCACGTTGTGTACGCCGGAGAACTCACCGGCGAGATAGCTGAACACGTCCTCGTTCACCCACGTCACCTTCGTGCCCACGGGCACCTCGATGACCTTGGGGTAGTAGGCGTTGCCGATGATCTCGACCACGACTTCCTCGGTCGGGTCGTCGAAGCGCACCGGCCGGTCGGCCTTGGCCGTGCCGATGCCGAACGGTGAGATGATGCGCGCAGCATCGGCGATGAGCTGTTCGAGCTCGCTTTCGGTGTAGTCCGGGCCATCCGAGAGCACCACGTCCGAGCGCTCGCCGTCAAACTCGGCCACGATCAGGCCGATGGCGCCGCGGCTGGTCGAGCCCACGGCGTGGGAGAGCATGGTGTAGGCGCCCTCATCGGGCGGGATGCGGAACTCGACCACCCACGAATCGCTCGGGCCGGCCGTCACCGTCTGCCCGCCGGGCAGCACCGCCTCGGGGTGGCCCTGCCAGTAGGCATAGTCCCAGACGATGCCCACGAGGTGGAAGGTCGAGATCAGGTTCGGCCCGACGTTGAGAAAGTGGATGCGCACGTAGTCGCCCGGCCGGGCCCTGATCGGCTCCTCGACGTAACGGAAGAGCCTGCCGTTGAACATCGCGTAATCGACGTTGCCCAGGACCGCATCGCGGCCGCTGCCGTATAGCTCGTGCTGGGTGAGGTAGACCTCGACGTCCGGGCCGTGGCCGAGCTCTTCCTCGAGCATGTATGTGGCATCACGCGGCTTGACCACCATCATGCCGTACTGGCCGCCCATCACGTGCATCGGGATGGCATGGCCGCCGGGGGCGCAGTGGTACATGAACACGCCGGGGTAGGTGGCGCGGAACTTCATGCTCTTGCTCTGGCCCGGGTCGATCGAGCCGAGGTAGGCCGAGGTCTGGGTGTACGCGGCGTGGATCGAGGCGCCGTGCGGCACCGCGCCTTCGTTGATGACGGTGAACTCGACCACATCGCCCTCGGTCACCACCAGCGTCGGGCCGGGCACCTTGCCATCGATGAGGAAGCCTTCGTAGACCACGCTGTTGCCGATGTAGGTCTTGCCTTCATCGAGGCGGATGGTGAAGTGGTGGTCGGCCTCGATATCCTGATCGACGTAGCTGGTGGGGGGAATGGACAGGGCCTCATCGCGGTCGATGATGCGCTGCCTCGCCTCGTGCGGGGCCGAGACCGCCAGCGTGGCAGGTGGGTCGGCGGCTTCGGCGGCGGCCGGGGCGGACATGCTGTGACCGTTGGCGTCGGCCGTGGGCGCGGCGGGGGCCTGGCCAGTGGCGGGGCCGTGGGCGCGGCTGTCGAGCATCTGCTCGCTCAGGTGCTGGACGTTGGACAGGCCCGACAGCGGCAGGCCGCGCTGGGTTTCGGCGGCGCGCAGGATGTCGCGGCCGAGGGGGGTGTCGGCCCGCTTGTGGATCATCTCATGCAGCATGGCGTAGTTGCACGAGTCGCAGGCCCGGGCCGGGGCGGCCGCGGTCAGCGCCACGAGCACGGCGAGTATCGAGACGGTGGCGTGTTTGATGGAAACGGTCATGCGGGTGGGAATCGGGGGGTTCATGGTTGGAGCCTCCACGGATGGGTTGGCGATGCGGCGAAAACGGGCGGTGTGAGGGGGCGGCTGTAAGTGCGGGTGTCCGGATGCGGTAAGTCCTGGGGGCGCGGGATCGGGGGGGCATTCGCCCCCACCGCGGGCCGGCCGGGGTACTGTGGACGCCCGGCCGGCCGACGATGGCGTGGGCATCAGTTGACGACCATGGTGCCCTGCATCACCCCGTAGTGGCCGGGGAAGGTACACAGGTAGGGATACTGGCCGGGCTCGGGCGCGGTGAACTCGATGGTGGTGGTCTCACCGCCGCCGATCATGTCGGTGAATGCGATGACGCGGTCGCGCATCTCTTCGGGCAGCCACTGGTTCTCCCGGTTGCCCTCGCTTGCAGCGCGCTGGCCGAAGGTGTCGGGGTTCTCATCGGCCTTGAGGATGACCACGTTGTGGCCCATCTGCTCGAGGGAGAGCTCGCCCACGTGCTCGAGCGTGAGCCGGACGGTCTGGCCGCTTCGCACGTGGAACTCGGTGAGGTTGAACTGCATGGCATCATCGCTCTCGATGGTGACCTCAGCGGTGCCGGGCTCGCGGGCACAGGCGGTCAGGGCGAGGCTGAGTGCGAGGATGGCGGTGAGGGTGGCGGCAGGTCGGAGAGTGAGGGTGCGGATCATGAAGGGTGCTCCTATGGGTCGGGGGCGAATCAGGAATTATGGATAACATTACCCACATTTCGTCATTATAGCCGGCTTCAGAGGACAGTCAACTCCGCAGGGATGAGAACCCGACGCATCCGCCCTTCTCCCTCAGCGGCACGGCCCGCGCACCGGACAGACCTGGCCGGGCGCCACCTCCGCCAGCGCATGGCGACCGCCAAGGGGCGGCCTCTGGACGGTCCCGTTGCAGCAAAGTCCTTAACAGAAGCGATTTGAGCCATATCATGCGCTCGCCACCCACCCGCGCGGCACCCCCCAAACCGCCCGGCCTGATGGGCCCGCCCGCGATGGACGATGCCTCCCACCAGTCGCTGTGCCGGGTGGCGATACGCTGCCTTAACCCTTGCCGGAAGTGTATCGCATTGGGGCGATTTGGAGTGGAAGCGGCGAAAGAATGGCAGTAATACGAAAACGAATCATGTTTTCATGTCGATCCGATCACCCGGTTCCGGCCCGGCGGTTCTCTTCTTCGGGCCATCCATCGTCGTGGTGTCTCGCTCGACGCCCCCCGAAGGCGAAGGTGGATGCGTTGATCGTTGAACCGGCCCACCGCTCCCGGACGTTTGCACAGGAGAAGTCCCTCGGACCCAGCCCGAAAAGCCAAGAAGGAAAAGGATCCATCCATGACTGACCACCATCGCCATCGTCCCATCGTCCTCCACCTGCCCGCTTTCGCCTTCCTCGCCGCGGCCGCGGTGACTCTGACCGCCTGCGGACCCGGGGCCGAAGACCCCGCCGCGCACGAACATGACGAGGCGGCCGAACAGCCGCAAGTCGCCCTGCTCGATACCTCCTACCCACTGGACTGGTGCCCGGTGTCGAAGGAACCGCTCGACTCGATGGACGGGCCGGTGAGCATCGACCACGATGGCCGCGAGATCAAGCTCTGCTGCGATGGCTGCATCGATGAGTTCAATGAGGACGCCGAGCAGCTTCTGGCCGAGGTCGATGCGGCGATCATCGAGCAGCAGAAGGCCGACTACCCGCTGAACGTGTGTGTGGTCGCCGGTTACCGGCTGGGCTCGATGGGTGAGCCCTACGACCTGGTCCACAACAACCGCCTGGTGCGCTTCTGCTGCGCCGGCTGCGATGACCAGTTCTACAAGGACCCCG
>PUMS01000244.1 GCA_003551485.1 Phycisphaeraceae bacterium
CCGCCGGGTCGCTATCATGCACGCGGCCTGGGCGGAGGATAGGGCAACGCTGAGGAGCGACCCGAGCGCCGTCCCAGGGACCAAGACCCAGGGGGCCGGCACGCGTGCCCGCCCCCTGGGGATTGGTACCCACGCGATAAACCTTCGCGGCCGAAGGCCGCGACTCCCCTCTTCCGGCCCAACCCCAAGCCAACCCACCCCCCGGGCCAACCACGCGCGCTGCGCTCCCCCACGCTCTTTGACCCCGAACAGACCCACAGATTCACCGGAAGAACCTGAAAATCCTGCTCCCTCTCCCACCGGGAGAGGGCTGGGGTGAGGGGCGATAAGCTGGATCGGTCCGAATCTGCCCTCACCCCCGGCCCCTCTCCCGGGGGGAGAGGGGAGTAAGGGGCGGACGCGATGACGCCGTATTGTCACCGTCGTCACGCGGGTTGTCCACGCGATTCATGCCGATGGCCGCGACGGGCTCAGCGGGTGGCGGTGGGCCAGTCGAGCGGCTGGTAGGCGCTGCGGACGCTGCCGCCTTCGGCGGTGCTGCTCTTGAGGTCGCAGGGGTGGGCCGCCTCGCCCAGGTCGAAGTCGCGGTCGTAGAGTTCGCTCAGTTGCTCCATCACCGGCGCCGGCAGCGGGCCCTGCCCGGCCGCGGCGACGAAATCCCGCACGTCCTGGACCGACAGCAGGTTCGGCTCGACGCTGACCACCGCCTCGTGCGAGATCAGCCAGCGCAGGGCGAATGCACGCAGGCTGCTGCCGGCCTGCTCGGCCAGGTCGCGGATGATCCGGTTCTTCTTCAGCCCGTAGATCAGCCAGTTGCGGTCGCGGAACTTGCGGTGATCTTGGGCGGGGAAGCGGTGGTCGGGGCTGGTGAACTCCTCATCGAGGATGCCCGAGTTGGTCGGCACCCGCGCGATGACCCCGCCCCGGCCCCGGCGGCGGCACAGTTCGCACAGCTCGCGGCCGGGGTCCTGCTCGTAGAGGTTGAACACCGTCTGCACCACGTCGGCATCGTGGTCGAGAAAGGCGCGGTAGCCTTCCTCTCGCCAGCCGATGGCCGGCCCCAGGGCCACGCCCCAGTGGCGGACCTTGCCCTGCCCGGCCAGTTTCTGCATGGTCGCGGCCACCTCGTCGGTGTACTGGGCGAGCTTGAGGTTGTGGGCCTGGTACAGGTCGATGCAGTCCACCCCCAGCCGCCGCAGCGAGCCCTCCAGGTCGCGTTCGATGAAGCGGGGTGAGAAGTCCTGGCGCTTCTCGCGGTGACTTCCGGGCGTCACGCCGCTGTTTTCGATGTCGTAGCCGAACTTGGTCGAGATCACCAGCCGGTCGCGGCCGACCTGGCGGATGGTCCTGCCCAGCAGGCGCTCGGCGCGGCCGTCGCCGTAGGTGGGGGCGGTGTCGAAGAAGTTGACGCCCAACTCGACCGCCGCGTTCTGCATCGCGACGGCCTGCTCATCCTCGAATGAGCCCCACCAGTCGGCGCCGAAGACGAAGTTGCCAAAACCCAGCACGCTGATCCGAAGCGGCGTGCCCGCAATCGTGCGATACATCATGGCGTAAGGTTCCCGATACACGCGTGCGGAGGGGCAGCGGGCATCGCCCGGCCCCTGGACCGACCCGGGCCGACAGCGCGGCCCGTGGCGCCATCATCATAGTGCGGGGAAGCAACAGCGGTGGGGCGGCGGGCACATTTGCTGCTGCCAACACCGGCGAACGTGGTCGCGGCCGCGTGAATCCGCTGCTTCCGACTCCCTCTCCCTCTCCCGCCCCCGGAGCCCGCAGGGGCGTAAGAGGCCGGCTGCTGCCCGGGATCACCGGGCCCACTGCAGGACGATGCGCCGCACAGCCCGGAAGTCGCCGTGGAAACCGCCCATGCTCTCGCCGTCAAGGGTGATCCGGGCAAGGGCGGCGGTCGAGCCCAGCGTGCGGGTGAGCTGCTCGCGGCGCTGGGTCAACTCCTCCCGCCGCGAGTCGGTCAGGCCCTCGCGGGCCAGTTGCTGATCGACCTGTTTCATCTCCTCGAGCAGCACCTGCTCGCGGCCTTCCATCTCCAGGCGGTCCAGCCGCCGCAGCATCTGGTCTCGATCCAGCTCACGGCGGTGGGTCTCGATCTGCATCAGCCGCAACTGCGCCTTCCAGTAGTACCAGGGCAGGATGCCGCCTTCCTCATCGGCCGCCGTGCGGCCGCCGTCGCGCAGTTCCCTGTAGATCTCGGCGGCTTCGGTGAACTGCTCGAGGTCGAAGCGGGTCTCGGCCACCTCGTGCATGGCATCGAGATTCCGCGGGTTGTCCTCGTACATGGCCAGGAACACCTCCAGGGCCTCATCCAGCTCGCCGCGGTGGCGCAGGGCCCGGCCCTGGGCCAGGCGCAGCTCGCGAAGCTCGGCCGGGCCCATGTCCTGCTCCTGCGCCCAGGGCAGCATCAACTCGGCGAAGCTGGCGGTGGCGCGGGCGTAGGCGTCCCGGCGCATCTCGTACTCGCGTCGCAGGTCGGGCTCAGGGCCAAATATGTCGACCCGTCTTGCGGCCTCATCCATCTGCATGGCCAGTTCATCGAGCAGTCCCTGCAACGCGCCGTAGGCCTGCCTGCCGGCCTCTCCGGTGAACTCCTGCATCATCCGCTCGCCGATGGCCACGGCGTCATCGAGCCGGTCGGTGTTGACATAAAGGTCGACCAGTCGCCGCATGGCCCGCAGGCGAAGGTCCGACTCATCACCGACCACCTGCTCCCACGGCTCGATGGCTTCGAGGGCCTCGGCCCATCGCTCCAGGTCCATCCGCACGCGGGTCAGCAGCAGCATGGATTCGGCTTCGGCGATGCGCACGGCATCGGGCACTTGCTCCTCGTCCGCCTCGGCCTCCTCGCGGTGGCGACGGGCGGTGAGCATGATCGACTCGGCCACCTCATCGAGCTGGCGCCGGATGCGGTCGCGATCGCGGCCGGCGTCGGCCCGCCTCTTCAACTGCTGCGTGCAGTAGAGGCGCTGGATCTGGGCGATCCAGAAGTCGCGATGGTCTTCAGGAACGCGGGCGTATTCCTCGGCGGCGCGGCGGTACTCATCGCCGCCCTGGAGCACGTGATAGGCAAAGAAGGTTCGCTCGTTGTGGGCCGCATCGCTGTCGGGGAAGTGCTCAAGCAGCAGTTCCGCGGCCTCGACGTAGCGCCGGGTCACATCCGCCGGCGGGTCGGCCAGGCTTCGCTGATAGACCGCGCGCAGCAGCCCCACGGCGTTGCCCAGGCCCTCGACGGCGACATCCTGCCCGTGCAGGTCGCGGTTGCGGCCCAGCTCGATCCAGAATTCGGCCGCGGCCATCGCCGCGTCGCGCCCGGTGCGGCCGGCCAGTTCGTAGGCCGCCAGGCCGCGCCGGAAGTAGGCCTGCGCCTTCGATGCCGGCGGCACATCCGCCCCGGCGATGACGCGGTCGAGTACCTCGGCGGCTTGTTCGATCAACTCCCGGCCCTCGCTGCGAAGCCGCTCGCTCTCATCGCCCCGGGCGCGACCGGCTTCCAGCATCTTCAGCCGGCCGTTGCGCAGCGTCAGTTCACCCACGGCCAGCAGCACCATCGGGGGCATGTCCTCCAGATGCTCCTGCTGTTCGAGCGTGCCTGCCCAGCGGTTGAAGATGAACTGGCGAAGCCCCTCGCGCTGGGCCGAGGGCAGTTCGTCATCGTCCAGCATGTCCTCGTAGGGCTGGTAGGCCCGGCGCAGGGCAGCGCGTCGGTCAGCGCGGTCATCCTCGGCCAGGGCCCGGTGCAGGCGGAGCTGATGCTCGACATCCACCACCAGCAGTCGATACAGCGCGGAGGCCTGGACCAGTGGGTGGCGGCGAAGGCGCTCGATGACCTGGTCGCGCAGCGAAATCCGGTCGCGGCGGTCCAGGGCCGTGGCGGCCACCAGGTTGGCCACGAGATTGTTGATGTCCGATCGCTCGCCATCGAGCAGCGGGCTCAGGACCTGCTCGGCCTGTTGATGGTCACCGCGGCGAAGCAGCACGCGGCCGTACAGCGGCAGGGCGAAGGCGCGAACACCCGCCCGGTCCTGCTCATCCTCGATGAACGGGCGAAGCCGCGCCCGGGCCAGGTCCAACAGCCGCTGCCGCTCGGCCGGCGCCTCGGTGCGCTGGCGAGGGATGCGGCCGGCGCCGAGGTTCTGGTAGTAGTCGTGGTCGTCCGGCAGCAGGGCCAGGTAGTAAGCGGCAAAGCTCAGCAGCACCGGCAGCCTCGCCTGGCCGTACTGCTCATCGATCCGCCGCCACAGGCCCGTGGCCACGTACTTTTCATGGAAGTCGGCCTGGCGCGGCAGGTAGCCGCGCAGGTCGAAAAGGTCGAGCTCGGCATCGGACAACTGCTCCATGGCCTCGACCGCGGCCCGGCCGAAGGCCTCGCGCTGCTCATCGGAGGGCACGCCGAAGTCGACGAACAGCGCCGCCTCGTTGTGCACCGCGCCGAGGTAATTGAACAGCAGCAACTGCGCCAGGTCGATGCGCCAGATGACCGCCTCGGTCTCGAGCTCGTGAGCCTCGATCAGCTCGCGGTAGGCCGCCATCGCCTCATCCAGGGCCTCGTGGCGCTGGGTCGGATCGCGGTCGCGGTCGCGGAACAGAAGCTCGTGAGCCTGGGCCCTCAGCAGCAGGCGCTGCTGGGCGTCGAACTGCTCGCCATGAGTCTGCAGCAGCTCGATCAGCCGCTCGCCGTCGCCGGCGCGGCGGAACTGGCGGGCCTGCTCCAGCGGGTCATCGCCCAGCGCGGCGATGGGGCACAGCCCCAGCGCCAGGGCGCAATAGGCGGCCAGCCAGGGTCGGGTTGGGCTTGTCATGGGCATCGCACTCCGGGGTTCGGCGGCCGCGGCGCAGCGCAGCGCTGTCAGTAGAACGCGTGGGCCGGGACGCGGGTTTGCCGACTGCAACTTTTGTCACACCCCCAACATGCGGCTCATCGCATCGCCGGATCGAACCCGACGCTTTGGAACTCGGCCACCTGCCGGGCCGCGTGGACGGCGTTGACCACGTGCTGCCAGCGCACGTCCGTGCCCGCGGCGATGATCACCGGCGTCTCTTCGCTGTAGTAACCCTGCGCCAGCCGGTCCTTCAACACGCTGCCGAGCTGGCGGAAGTTGTCGATCGGCAGTCGGTCGAGTTGGATTTCGTAGGCACTGGCCTCAGCGCCGAAGGAGCGGATCGCGATGCGCACCGGGTCCTCCGGGGGTGGGCCCTCGACCACCGCCTCGCCGCGCTCGGGAAGCTGGGCGGTCAGCAGCCCCTCATCGATGGCGAAGCTGGCGGTGACGATGAAGTAGATGAGCAACTGAAAGACCACGTCGATCATGGCGGTGAGGTTGAGCCGCATGTGACCGCTGTAGGCCTGCCGGCGGGCGCGGGCACCCTTGTGGTGGGTGGTCTGCTCATCGTTGTATTTGGTCAGGTCAACGGCCATGTCAGGGCGGCACTCACTGGGGTTGGGGCGGTCGCATGTGCGGCTGATCCTCGGCGTAGGCCACGAGGTTCACATCGCGTATCTGCGCTGCGGCGATGGCCTGGAGCACGGGGAAGACGTCCTGAAAGACCGTGCCCGAGTCGGCCCGCACCAGCACACGAAGCTCCTCCTGGCGCTGCTCGTGACGTTCGCGCTCGTGGTTGAGCACGGCGGTGATCCTGTCGGTCTCGCGGTGGTGGAAGCGGTGCACCGCGCCGATGTGGACCTCGCCGACCCGGCCGCGGACGTTGAGATAGTCCGGTCCGCGCGGGCGGTCGCCCTCGCGGCCCTCGAGCACCAGGTTGATCACCAGCCGCTCCTCGGGGATCACCTCCAGGTCCGGGTCGTTCTCGAGCACCGGCGGGATCAGGGGAATCGCTTCCTGCGTGATGATGTTGTTGACCAGCATGAAGAAGATGATCAACTGAAACACCACGTCGATCAGCGGTGTCAGGTTCATCTGCGGACTGGTCGGCCCGCGTCGGTGGACCTGCGAGGTTTTGGCCATAAGCGGCTCTCCATCGCGACGGCGCCACCCCGGGCTCGGGGGGCATCCGCGGCGGTGGCGGGTGGATCAGCTCTCCTTCTCCGGCCGCGGCGTGGCGCTGCGGCTGGAAGCCGGCCTGGCCGCGGCCGGAGAAGGAGAGCTGATC
>PUMS01000349.1 GCA_003551485.1 Phycisphaeraceae bacterium
ACTGACACGGGCCGCCACCGCTCCCGCCAGCCGTCGCCGCCTCCGCCGCGAGCCAAAGGAACCAACCGCCTTGATCCTCATCATCGACAACTACGACAGCTTCACCTACAACCTCGTGCAGCGCATCGGCGAGATGGACCCGGCGCGGCGGCTGAAGGTGGCGCGCAACGACAAGATCAGCGTCGATGAGGCCGTGGCGCTTCAGCCCAGCCACGTGATCATCTCGCCCGGCCCGTGCACACCGAAGGAGGCGGGCATCAGTGTTGACCTGGTCAAGCGCCTGGCCGGGCACGTGCCCCTGCTGGGTGTGTGCCTGGGCCATCAGTCCATCGGCGCGGCCTTCGGGATGACGGTGGACCGCAACTACCGCCTCATGCACGGCAAGACATCGGTGATCCACCACGATGGCCGCGGCATCTTCGGTGGGCTGGCCAACCCGTTCGTGGCCACGCGCTACCACAGCCTGGTCATCGTGGCCGAGAGCTTCGACCGCGAGCGCTTCGAGATGTCGGCATGGACCGAGGAAGGCGAGATCATGGCCCTGCGCGCCCGCCCGGGCGTGCTGGCGGGGGCAGCGCCGCTGGAGGGGGTGCAGTTCCACCCCGAGAGCTTCCTCACCCTCGAGGGGCCGCACATGCTGGCCAACTTCCTCGGCCTGCCCGCCCCCGCCGCGACCGAAGCGCCTGCGACACTGTGAGCGACCCAGGCGCCGTGATGAAAGCCGCATCGTTTCAAGGCCCCCCTCCCCGAGCCCGCCCCCAGAATGGCCCAGCATCCCCACGACGCCCGCGGCCCGACTCCCGCCTCACCCCCCGCCTCAACACCCGCAACGGCGGCCCCGCCGCGCACCATCGTCATCACCTGCGCGGTGCTCGAGGATGAGGTGGTGCACTACGGCCGTGACATGGCTCACATCGAGCACGTGGAGATGCTCGAACAGGGCCTGCACAACGACCCGCCGCGCCTTCGCCGCCAGGTCCAGGCCGCGATCGATGACCTCGAGCAGCGCTTCCCGCAAGCCCAGGCCATCGTGCTGGGCTACGGACTGTGCAGCCGCGGCACCGAGGGGCTCATCACCCAGCGCTGCCGGCTGGTGATCGCCCGGGCCCACGACTGCATCACGCACCTGCTGGGCTCGCATCAGCGCTACACCGAGTACGTGAGTCGACATCCCGGCACCTACTGGTACAGCCCCGGCTGGAACCGCCACCACACCCCGCCCGGCCCGCAGCGGCACGCCCAACTGCTGGCCCAATACACCCGCGACTACGGCGCTGACAACGCCGCCTACCTGATGGAAGCCGAGCAGCACTGGTTCCACACCTACAACCGTGCCACCTACGTCCACCTCACCATCGGCGCCACCGAGCGGGACATCGATTTCTCGCGGGACTGTGCCCGGTGGCTGAACTGGTCGTTCGACGTTCAGCAGGGCGCCCCTTCGCTGCTGCGCGACCTGCTGGCCGGGGCCTGGGACGATGAGCGGTTCTGCATCATCGAGCCGGGCCAGACCTTCCGCATGACGGCCGATGACCGCGTGGTCGAAGCCATCCCCGCTTCCCAAGCCGACCCCCTGATCGCCCCATCAGACAGGGCATAAGCGCAGCGCGCTGGCAATCACAGCGCCCGCCGGCCCCCGCGCGGTGCGCCGTGCATCGCATGTTCCGCCCCATCTTCCCCAGAGATTTGCGATGGCCGGGCATCGCCCATACGGTGGGCCCGGTCATGGCCCGGCCCGGAACGACCCGACCGTGTTCATGCCCGTGCCCGTGCCCGAGGCCGTACACGGCCCCGGGGCCACCGAAGTCAACCGAAGGTGCCGATGTTCATTCTGCCGCTCTACGTCGATGTGCCGATGTACCGCTACCCGGTGGCGAACATCCTGCTGATGATCGGCATCGCGCTGTTTTCGATCATGTTCCTGCTCGGCGATGATCGCACGTTCCACGGCATGGTGCTCGACGGCTTCACCCTGCGGGGCATGATCGGGCACATTCTGCTGCACGCGGACCTGCTCCACCTCGTGGGCAACCTGATCTTCCTGTGGGCCTTCGGCAACGCCATCTGCGCGAAGGTGGGCAACTTCAACTACCCGGCCCTCTTTCTCGGCCTGGGCATCATCGCCGCGGCAATCCACAACATTCTCGATGGCCACCCGGCCATCGGCGCCAGCGGCGCGATCAACGGGGTGGTGGGCATGGTCCTGGTGCTCTATCCGCGCAACGAGGTGGCGTGCTTCTGGTTCTTCTTCATGCGCGGCGGGATGTTCTACGTCAGCAGCATGTGGCTGATCCTGCTGTGGCTGGCCTTCGATCTGTGGGGCGTGGTCACGGGCGACCTGGGTGTGGCCTACTGGGGCCACATCGGCGGCCTGCTGGGCGGCGCAGCGGTGGCGATGCTGATGCTCAAGACCGGCCTGATCGAGATTGCCGACACCGACCAGACACTGCTGGACATCCTCGAGCAGCGCCGCGGCTGAACGTGCATCAGAATCGCCACCTGCACGCCATCCATCACAAACGCTTCGCCCCGCCGCGCGCGGTCCATCCGCGGTCAGGAAAGGTCCACCGCCACCACCTCGTGGTCGAGGATCGACTGAACCTCGAGCTCGATACACCCTTCGCGGCCCTGCCACGGCACCTCCGCGCCCGCCACCAGCAGGTGGACCTTCGCCGGCTGACTGCCCTCGGGCACCCGCAGGCGGATGCGCTGCGGCGGTGAAGGGATCAACTCGCGGTAGGGGCCGCGCATCGTGTGGGGGTTGGTCAGGTTCACCAGGTGCAGCGTGATCGAGTCGGCCTGCCGCCACAGGGCGATGTCGATCATGCCCCGGCCCTCGACCTCGACCACCGGCGGCTCATCCAGCGCCCAGGCAAGCGTGTTGGCCAGCAGCCGGCCGTGGTCGGGCGCCTGCACCTCGTGGAACGTGCGGTCGATGTCCCAGTTGAAATAAGCCACGCGGCCACTGCCGGGGCCGAGCGCCTGCTCGCGCAGGTACAACTCGCGGACAATGGACTCTTCAACGCGGGCGCTTCCGGGGGCGCTTGCCGGGGGACTTCCGGCCGAACTTCCGGGGGCACTTCCGGGGGCACTTCCGGGGGTTCGGGGGTAGACCTCTTCCATGGGCAGGTCGGGATACGAGGGCACGAGCATCACCGGTGATGGAAAGTCCACGCGCGGCCGAACGGGCAGTCGGCGCACGCCGTGGATGATGCGCGGGGCATCTTCCAACCCCGCCAGCACGGGGTGGGGATGGTTCAGTTGCAGATACGCGTTGCGCATCGGGGCCTCGACATCACCGTCGAGCGACACGCCCAGCAGCCCGGCCAGCCCCAGTTCATCGCGCGGCCGGCCCTGCTCGTCATAGCGCGAGGTCTCGAAGGTGGCCACCACCGATCCGCCGCGCTTCACAAACGCGGCGATCTGCTCACACTGGCGGTCCGACAGCGCGGCGGTGTTGGCCAGCACCAGCAGCCTGTAGCGCGCCAGCGAATCGGCATCGAGCAGCCGGTCGTGGACCATGTCGAAGGGCATGCGCGCTTCGAGCATGGCCTGGAAGGCGCCGTCGATGGGGCGCTCGACCATCTCGACCGCGTTGGCACCGCCGTAGTGCCGAGCCGTCTGCTGGGAGTAGACCAGGCCGATGCGCGCCAGGTTCCGCTGGTGGCGCATGTATTTTTCGTGTCGGGCGTGCCACTGGAAGATAGACTCGACGGGTGCGAGCCATCGCGGGTCGCGCACCACCCCGGAGAACTTGATGTACCACGGCCGCAGGCCCTGGGCGATGCCCTCGAGCATCCAGATGCGCAGCTCCGGCTCGGCCTGCACCGAGTCCTTCCAACGCCAGGCCTCCTCGACCCCGACCGAGAACAGCCCCGCCGCGGGCTTGTCACCGAGCACCGCCCGGTACTCGCGTGCGTTCTTGCCCACCGCCCAGGGCGCCATGGCTCCGCGGCGTCCCTGTCGGTCGGCGACCATCATCACCGCGCGTCGGCCGCAGGCGGCCATGTCCAGCTCGAACAGCGCCCCGCCCCCGACGTTGGGCACAAACCGCGCCTCGGGCCGGATCGCCGTGATCCGCCGGTCCCACAACTCCCACAGTTCCATCAGCCGCTGCTCGCGCCAGGCCTTGTATTCGGCCAGCCGCGCGGTGGCATCGCCCGGCCGCGGCAGCGCCCGGCCGCACCAGCGGTTGAACTGCTCGCGGCAACTTTCGCAGTAGCACGGCCCCGAGCCCGCCCAGCGGTTGCAGAACACGCCATCGACGTCGTAGCGGCCCACGACCTCATCGGTCACCCGTGCCATGAAGTCGAAGCTATAGGGCCCCAGCGTGCAGGTGACCCAGTATTCCGGGTGCGACCAGTGCCGCCGCGGCCGACCCTCGGCATCGGCCGCGATCCATTCCGGGTGCCCCTTGGCCACCGTTTCGTGGCAGGCATGCGGATCGGTGCGCGCCAGCACCACCAGCCCGCTCTCGCGGCAGCCGTCGACCAGGTCACCGAACGGATCGCCATCGCCCAGGAACGGGCTCCGGTAGTGGCCCTGGACCTGCGTGGGGTAGAACGCCATGCACCCGCCGGCGCTGAGGCACACCCCCTGCACCTTCGTGCGCTTGAAGTAGTCCAGCCAGAACGCCGGGTCGTACCGGACCGGATCATCGGCCACAAAGGCCATCTGCGCCCAGCGCATGGGCCGGTCGGCCCAGGGGGGGCGGTCGGCCGGCACTGGGGCGGATGGGGTGCTCTCGGGGGTGTTGTGGGGGTGGCGGCTCATTGCAGCGATTGTCGCTTCCGGGCCTGCGCAGGTCCAGTGTGCGACAGTGGGTGCCTGCCGAACGAATGCAGGGTGGGTGGGATGGTCGGGGTGTGCCAGGATTCCGGGTACGCGACATGCGCTGGCGGACCAAGCACCCGGTGCATCCGGGGGCAGGCAGGTATGGACGAGGGGCGAAGGCGGAATCTCTCCTCTCCAGCCTTCACCCCCGCGCGATGGACGGGCTTTGCAGGGCCGAGGGCCAAAGAGGGCCCATTACCCAGGGCTTCGCCCTGCGCGGAGTGAGATGGGCCTTTCAGGCCCGCCGGAGCCCCGAGGGGGGCCAGCGCCAGCATCGGCACTTTACCCCAACTGCTCACCGTCCCAAGGCGTATAAAGCCTTTCAGTTACGCTACTTCAGTCGCCAGATGAGCGAGGGTGCCCGCAAGCGGTGCGATGCCGCAACCAGGCTGACCACGGAGAATCATGTAAAACAGACTTGACTTTATGTAAGATGTAGATTACAGTATGTCAGGCCTGCTACACAAAGGAGCACTGCGATGACAGCGGAACAGAAACGGGCGTGGTTCGTCCTGGGTGTTTTCGCGATGACCTGCATCGCGTTCACGGTCTGGGCCCTGACACTCGGGGTCGCCAGCGCGTGGGGGGCGACGGGCATCTTTGGCCTTGCCGCCCTGGCCGTGCTGATCCGGCGCCGCCAGAGGCCTGATGAGCGGGACATCGCCATCAGCCGCCGCGCTGCGTTAGCGGCCGGGCTGGCGTCCTATGTCGTGTTCGTCCTTGGGAACATGGGCGTCTGGTTCGTGGCCTTCGCCTGGCATGGCCGGGAGTTGGTGTCCGTGCAGTGGTTCGCGGCGATCACCGTCGCGGGCGCGATCGTGTTCTTCCTGAGCCACAGCCTGGCCATCCTCTACTTCTACAGTCACCACGTGGAGGCCGGCCATGGCTGAGGTCACCAACTGCATTCGCCGGCTGCGATTCGAACATGGCGAGATGACGCAGGAGGAACTGGCCAGGCGGGCCGGCTGCACGCGTCAGACGATCATCGCTCTGGAAGCCGGCAGGTACACGCCTTCGCTCGCCCTGGCCTTTCGCATCGCCCGCAGTTTCGGCTGCCGTGTCGAGGACGTGTTTGCCTTCAACGAGGATGGACAGGCCGGCTAGTCCCGGCGGAGCGTCCGTATGTGGTCCACCTCGACATCCGGCGCGGCGCGCCCGGGCGATGGGCGGCATCTCGCTCCAAGGCCTGAAGGACCTGCCCTGCTCACCCCGATGCGTTGCTGGATGGGGCGGCCTGGCTGGCCGGGATCGTCGCGAAGCCGCGCGGCGGGTGCGGCGG